>CAZHNG010000124.1:0-17179 GCA_964533785.1 uncultured Saprospiraceae bacterium
ATTACAGATGCTTGTACTACATCCGATCGTTGTACATCAAAATCGGGCTGCACCCAGTCCATAGATTCGGGTTTGCAATCCTAATACCATAAAAATTTCAAAACCAACACATTGCACCTAATCCAAACCCCTAGTTCACGTTCAATTAAGCCAATAGGATAGATGGCCATCGGCAAAACGGATCGGCTAGCCACCGAGCGGTTTGTTTCCATTCGTAGGTCGGATTTTAAGGTATGATTGAATACCAAAGTGACACCGCCATTCACACCCCAAAAAAATCTCCCGCCCGGTAATCGATCCAGGCGTACATCTCTTTTCTGCCTTTACGGGTGAACCCTACGTGTCCTCCCCGGTCCGGCGCCTCCAAATACAAATAGGGATGATCGCTGCAAACGGATTCCGGCACGCATTGAAAGGGAATGATGGGATCATTTTGAGCAGCAATGATCAGTGTAGGAATTTGAATATCTTTCAGGAAATTCTGGGAGGAAGCGTGGTAATAAAATTCATCAGCGGAAGCAAATCCATTGATCGGTGCAGAAAAATGAGTGTCAATTTCCCGCCAGGTCCTGGCTTTATCGAACAGATCCATATCAAATACATCGGGAAACTGTGCGGCCTTGGCCGCGAATACCTCTCGCAAGGCTTTAACAAAATAATGACGATAAACTACATTCAGCGGACGATCGAGGTTCAAACTACACAATTCCAGGTCAAAAGGTGCACAAATGGAAATCCCCTTCCTAACCGTCGAAGGGACAACATCTTTTTTGACGTGGAGATACTTCGTAACCATACTTCCCCCCATACTGTAACCGATCAGGTAGATATTCTTGTACCGTTTTGTATCATGAGCATGTTGAACAACCTCCGTTAAATCTTCAATCTCGCCGTGATGGTACATCCGGATCTTTTTATTCATTTCGCCACTGCGTGAACGACAATTCCAAGCCAGGATATCCCAACCTTTTTCTTTAAAGAAATGTGCTCCGCGTAAAATATAATAGCGTTCAGAATTACCGATAACGCCGTGCGTTAAGATGACCAGATTTTCGCTGTTATTGTAGATCCAATCCAGGTCTACAAAGTCATCATCGGAAAGCGTTAAGCGTTCCCGCTGATATTGTAACTTGATCTCATTCTGCAAATATACCGGCAGGATGGTCTCTAAATGACCATTAAACATGTAGGCCGGAGGGCCACTATAGGTTGATTTATTGACGATTGGCATGAGACTGAAATTGAGACTACAATGAAGAGTATGCTACCTCCCCGAGCTATGAACGGATTTTCCTTACTTTGATCATAAAGTATCATTGCGGATTATTCTTCATAAACCTGTAATCCACAATATTCCATCACCAAAAATAAAAACTTTAGTAAGGATGAAATAATACATCCGTCATCACTTATTCAACTGCTCTCCTACTTTGTGGTATTCGATAGCTGCACGTTTTGGAGAGAGACTGGCTTCCGTTTTACCTTCCGCTACTATATAATACTGTGCGCCGGGAATTGGTTCAATGGTAGCCCCCCAAATGCCATCATCAGGTTGTTGATCGTTGTGGCCACCATCGTCGTACATCGGGATCTTTTGAAAAAGGTGATGAGGATCATAACGGTAAAATAACCAGGCTTTTTCGGCATCAGCAATGGAAGCCGTTATTGCTAATTCTTCGTTGTAACTGGTATGCTCCACCTTATCGATTTTGGGAAGCGGTTGATTCATTACGGGATGATTCAGCAAGTATGCACTTCTTTCTTCCATTAATTCTTTTATTCCAATAATACTTTGCTTATTGGCCTTCACCGTGGTATCAAGATTGGTTTCAAAGGCTTCATAAGTGTACAATTTATTACTGTCTGCCTGAACGAGCGAAGAAATGATGGATTGAATCTTTTTCGCATTCTCCAGGTATTCACCATTCGCGAAATTTTCTTCAACAATAGTACGGATATGAGCCAGGTAAATCTTCCGGTATAAATTATTGCGCAACAATTGAATGATCAAGGGTCTTTTATCGTTGCGTTCTTTGTAATGAACGAAGGGGCTTAATTCCTGCATTTCTTCATTGGTCAAAGGAATACTTTCCAGCCCCAAAAAGCGGAAACCACCGAAGGACAAGTTCATATCCCACACCAGGGGATGGAAAATCCCAAAAGTATCTTTATAGAGGTAATAATTATGGCTCAATCTTCCGGTGTAACTGTCCAGGTTAACCAAAACACTATTAAATGCCAGCATCCAGAGAGCTTGGTCAATATTTAGAATGCTGTCGAGTTTTTCCGGCTCGTGGTTGAGCACCTTTGTAAAATAAATCAGATCCTCCCATCCTTCTTTCGATTCTAGTTCGTAAGAACCTTTATAACAATCCTTATCGTCACCCAGATGCATGAGGGATGCTTTATCACCTTTCGGACAATCTTCCGGCACCTTGGTATGCCAATTCGGATCACATTTTAATAAAGTTCCTTTGTGCTGCTCAAAATGTTTGTCTAAGAATTCGTCATCGATAGATTCCGTGTTGTTATATAAACCTAAGTATTCATCGTTGACGTAAACCTTGGCAAAATTGGCCTGTGGAGCAGGCATATATTTTCTGGCAATTTCATAGGAAAGCACTTCCCTTAAAAAACTTGGGTCTCTAAAAACATTGGCCAGTTTGATCTTTTTTATCCCTCCGGGTAATTCATGTTCTTTGTCTTTATAGTCCAGTTTAATATTAAAAGGTAGTTTTCCGGAACCGGTCTTGCGAACATTAAAATAGGAGCTATTGCCTTTGTAGCGGATGCCTACACTATCGTATCTGGTGCCATCTACAACTATATCTCCCCACATACGATCATCCTCACCAGCCTGTTTTAGGGAATCCAGTAAATGTTCCCAATCCTTTGATTCAAAATAAATTTTGATCTCCATGACGTGGTTTACGGCATAGATCTCTTCTTGCGCAATTCCTGGCACAGAATAACCGCAACACAGGATAAAAAATGCAACCCATTTTGAATAACGCCTAACTTTCCGATTCACAGTTATAATTTTTACCTCAGTGAAAAATCAACGATTGATTTCCGTCAAACTGGTAGAATGTCTTTCATTAATATAATCAGCGGGACTAAAGCCAACGGCTTTAAGGTTTTCAGCAACGATATAATATTCAATTTCAGATGCTCCTTTTTCCGGAGTAATGACCACCCCGAACACCTCGTCGTCGGCTTCACCATCGTAATGTTTACCATCATTCATCATCATTGTTGATTGAAATGGGGCATCTTTTTCAAATCTGTAGTATAATTTCACTTGTTCAGGGAAACGCCCGACTTTTGCGTGGATCCTAAATTCCTTTAATCTTTGACTTTCAAATCGTTCCCTTTTTTCTACGTCTACTTCGCTGATATCAGGAGGCAGTATTTGCAGATCCGAATTTCTTCTCAAAAAAGAGGTTCTACCCCCCAATAATTCCTCTATTCCTGGTATACGGCTACGCTGACCAATTGTTGTAGACAAACTCCGGTTAAATTCTTCTGGCGAATAGTTTTTATAAGGGTCTTCCATGAAATCATCTTGAATAAGCGTATGCATTTCTTTTGCCCGAAGCAAATAATTGTCGTTTTGCAGGTAGGTCAGATAAATCATTCTCAGGTGGGAAAGATACAGCTTCTTATAATAATCATTTTTCAATAACTGGCTGATCAGCGGGAATTCAGCATTTTCTTCGTGTAGGAAAGGGTCAAGTTCCTGAATTTGTTTCAATGTTAGATCAGAACCAACACCGATATTTTTAAAACTACCAATGGAAAGGTTCATTTCCCCGGGAATAGGATGGAAAATACCCTCAGCATCCTTGTATAAATAATAGTTCTGGCTATACCTGCCGGAGTAACTATACAAATTGGTCAAACAATTATTTAATGCCAACATCCACAATGTTTCGTCAACATCGAGGATGTTTTCAATATCTTCAGGAGATTGATTTAATACGCGGGATAATTCTGCAAGATCATCAAACTCTTCGCCGAAGATAACATCAAAATGATGATCATAGCAGGCCGCATCTTGTTCGTATTGTAAGGAAGCATAAAAATTGCGCTCACAACCGGAAGGACCACTCTCGAACCAGTTTGGCGTACTCTTGTACAATACCCCTGTTTTTTTTCCAAAATTGCGGGTTAAGAAAGACTCATCAACCATTTCAACATTTACGAACAAGCCAATATATTCCTCATTGACATTTATCCGGGCGTAGTTAGCACGGGGGGAAGGCATGTACCTGCCGTAAATTTCGTAAGACAATACCTCTCTGACCAAACTCGGGTCGCGCAAAGCGATCAATAATTTGAGACTTTCAATGCCTTGGTAGTTTTGCTTTTTGTTTTTATGGTTTAAAAACACTTCCAAAGAGTTTCTTTTACTGCCAATTTGCAGCGCACGCGTAGCAGCCCAGCGTATACCGACGTTTCGGAAAACTTCATCATTTATTGTAACGGTACCGACTAGCACCTCATCACCATTATAGCGGAGGGAATCAAGCAAATAATTCCATTTTTCTTGTTCAAATTCAATGGAAATGTCCTGAATAGTACCTACTTCATAAAAACTATCGGCCTGCTGACCAAAAGCGGAATGGTTAAAAACAAAGATGAAAAAAAACAGGGAGGTAATGTATCGCATTTTCATATAGTGTTTATCAAATTTTTGGAACTGATTTTCAGCAACTTATCAACAAAAGCTGGAGGCATTATAATATGTTTCAGGCTTGCAATAATAAGAAATTATCCGCAGATATGGGATTGATAGATAGTACTAAGACATAAAGGTACAAAGGAGTAAGGGAACAAAGCATATCAACCATGAAAGAAAATGATGATTAACTTTTATCTCAATGAGCTATTTCCTCAAAAAAACCCGTTTTGGCATTTTTTTTCACGTTATCCCAATGGAAATAACGTCCATGCATAGCAATATATATTCCTGGCGGCAGAATTTGTACAAATGCCAGGGCACTACCTAAATTAAAAAAACCATCAGAAGAGTTGCCAAAAGCATAAGGGATCATTGCTCCCGTCAATACTATAGTCTTGGCTGTTATAGATTGTTTGGCCAAGTAAACAGCGGTCTCCACCATCCGGTCCGTACCATGTGTTACTAATACATTAGTTGCTTCAGTTGCTTTACAGTTATGCGCAATGATCTGGCGGTCTACTTCTCTCATATCCAGGCTGTCCATCATCATCAAGGTCTTGATATCGATATCGAGGGAGCAACGGCCCCGTTCGAACATTTCAAAAAGGTGGGAGTTTTTGAAATACAACTTGCCGTGAATAAAATCATAGGTTTTATCAAAGGTACCTCCCGTCACAAATATCTGAATCAACATAATTTTTCTATTTAGGCGGGCAAAATAAGTGATCTTTCGGCATTAAAAGGCAGAAATGCTAATTTTTCTCCTCGCCGGCCAGAAACAGCTCTTCTGAAAGACCGGGGTTGATTTCTATCTCTTTCAAAGCAAACTGCAAGGGCCAGCCAGTAAGTCCTTCAACAATCACAGAATGCGGGTAACGAATACCTTTTACCGCTTTGTAATCACTGAAATATTGTTTGATTACCTGCCCATTATTGCCTTTTTGAACGGTTTGAACCTTCAGCCCCGATTGTGTGGCGTAGTGATAAATGGGAGGGTCTCCTTCCTGTGTAGCCGCAATCCGGTAGGCCGGCTTACCCCGGATGATATCCACGCCCTTAAAAACAAAACTAGAGTCTCCAACCGTTTCGGGAAATATAAGCGCCTGCAAGCGCAATTGTCTTACCAATGAGGAATCTATATTACCGGTTTTATTACCGGCATCACTCATCCAGATTTGATCCCCGTTCAACACCGTAGTACTGATCGGATTACCATCCATTTTAACCACGATCAACAGTTTATCTGGTTTGGCTACCTTCATATTCAATTCAATATTGGTGCCTTCAATTTCTCCGGACCAGGTAGTGCTCAGGCTTTTGATACTATCAATAGGTAAGGTAATACTGATCGAATCCAGGTACTTGGATAGTATTTTATCCGTACTCATATCTGCAGGCGTACGAAAATTACTCGCTAAGATAGGATTTGCATACGCATCAAAATAAAGCAAGGTGCTATCTGCAAATGGTAGCAGTTGGTTTTCCAACTCGTATTTATCACCGGCCGCAATGATAACAATGCTATCCGTTCCTAAAAACCGGTTGGCAGCCTGCAGCAGGTTTATTGGCTTTACTGCCCGCAGCGTATCGTTAAAGCCGGCATAGAAGTTTTTGGGAAAAGAATCGATCCATGACCGGTACAACATTTCTGCAACGTTTACCGGCCTTTCCAGCTTTCGTGAAAAATTGGTAGTAGTGATCCTTTGCGCCAACGCCAGTTCATCTGCTTTTACGGGCTCCGTTCGCAGGCGGTCGACTTCCGTTATAATTTGTACAAGGGCTGAATCGAGATACTCGGGTTTAATCCCTCCCTGTATACTGATAAACCCCTGACCGTCCCTGGTCCATAATAAGGAAGACAATAGTCCGTAACTAAAGCCGTTCTTTATGCGCAGATTTTTATTGAGCCTGCTTTGCGGATGCCCACCCAATAGTACATTGATCAATTCTGCATAAGGTTCCGTTTTCCAGCGGGCTTTTTCCTTCAAAGGAAGTAATATTTTCACGGCTGCGGGACCAGGAGCCTCGGTATGTCCCAAGGCTACTTGTCTTTCCAGGTCGGTTGATTTTTTCAAGGAAGAGTCCCGGGGTGAAGGACTTAGTTTTTTGCCTTTCCAATCCGACAACTCGGTAGTGATTTTCTTTTGAATGGAATCCGGCCTCACATCACCAATGATAACCAGCAGTGAGCTATCCGGCCGGTATTTTCGATCGAAGTACTCAACGACCGCTGCCGAATCTACTTCCAAGGATTCATTCGTTGGAGTGATTTCCAGCAACTGATCGGAAATATCTCCAACCAGATTTAACGAATTTTCCAGGTAAGCAAAAGTATTTTCACTGGAAAAACGGCTCAAACTATCTATCTTACTTTTACTGAAATCAGGATAATTCAGCATATCCGCCATAAAGGTAATCGTGCTATCAGCTCGTTGCCCTTTCGTAACGAATTGAATTCCGGTAGGAAAAGAACGGTAGAGCAATCCTATAGAATCACTGCGCAATCTGAAATTGATCGCAGACTGCTTTTTGTTTCCGGCTAAAAGGCTTTTTCCCACCAATTCAGCCAATGCAAATAGCGAATCTGCCGGACGATGGACAAATAAACTGGTTAATACCCTCGAAGATTGATGATCTTCAATAATCATGACGGTTAACCCATTTTCCAACTGAAATTGGTAAATACTATCCAGAGGAATCACGGGCTGTGAATAATCCTGACCATGAATGGCGCTAAAACGGATTATAACGGCTAGTAATAGTAGGAAAAGTTTTTTCATGATCACGATTGCTCTAATACTTATAATTCATTCTTCCTTTTCCGGAAGAACAATAAACTGTTTACTTCGATCTTTTCGAAAATAGGTTCGGATGATTTGCCTAAATTTTTCACCAGAAATAGGCGCCGGGGGATCAAGAGGGTTATTGGGGTACAGCGTATGATGGATCAAATGTCGCATCCGGCTTTGAGTACTGTTTTCCAGACCAGATAACGCAAAAAACGGATCGGTGGTACATTTTTCCAGGTTTTCCTTCACCACAAGACTGTCAGAATAATATTGCAGAATTTCGGCAAATGCATTGGAGACGGTATCGATCGCAACACCAAACTTGGGTGTCATGATCATGAAGACGTAATTACAATCGGTTGGTAGTAAGAGCGACTCATCATTTCCAACAGCATTCAAAGCCACCGTATAATACGAAAGTTGTGGTTTCAGCGTAGAATCAACCGGCTGAATGAATTGGTCGAAATTTTGCAGACAATTCACTACTGATGTGAGTGCTAGGTAAGTACTATCTTTAATGGAGGGAGCGGGATAAGCAATGACCTTCGTGGGCAGATGATATGTATTGGTGTGCAATGTATCCACAATAGTAGGCGAAAAAGGTAGGCTATCCAACGAGAAGGAAGTTTGCTCGTAATCTCCTTTTGGCCAGGCTGCGAAGTATTTGTTGACCATATTATTGACCGAATCTAGCTGCAAAGGGCTGGTAATGGCAAGCACTGCCCGGTTGGCGGAGTAATGCTTACGCACAAAACTCCGTATTTCACTATTGGTGGTACCATCAACCAAATCAACGGAACCGCGCAGCGGAAATTGATAGGGATGCCCCCGGTAAAGCACATTGACAATTTCTTGTTCTAAAGGATCTTTTTCTGCAAAGTAATTGACCGTTTCCGCCGTGATCTTCCGCCAGGTATTGATGCGTTTAGCCGTAAAGTTGGTTGCCCTCAATCGGTAAGCCTCAATTTCCAGTGCTGCACTTAGTTGATTTGCGGTGAATTCCTGGGCATAAATACTGTAATCTTTAGAAAATTGATGCCTGATCGTACCTCCCGTCATCGTATTAATAAAATCATCCGCACCGCGATTACTGAAATCAGCAGTACGCTCATCCACTAACAACTGATGCACCAGATAGGCAACACCGGACTGATCCGCACGATCGTACTTACTGCCGGCGTGAAAAACCAATTTTAATGCTGACAATTCACTCGTGGAATCTCTTTTGATAATATACCGCAATCCATTATCAAGCGTATCCATCCTAACGGAACTGCTGTCCAACTGTGCAAACGCTAAGGAAATCGTACACAGTAGTGCCCCCACCAATATTGTAATTCTCATAGATAGTATGAATTCAATCTAACATTCAAACGCCCTTCAGGTGCAACTTGTTGCTTAATAGCAACTTACTCCTGACCTAACTTCTCTCCTTAAAATATTACGTAAAGATACATCAGCGCTATATATTTGCAACATTTTATAAAATCAGCGCAACGACTTATGTCCTACAATCCATCAATTATAGATCTTCAAAAGTGGAAGAAAGTTTTTCAAAGCAATACCTCTCAGTACCAGGCGGCAGATCCTTATCCATTCGCACAATTCGATAATTTTCTCGAACACCTTTCTGCCCGTAAGGCGATGGAAAGCTTCCCCGAAGTCGGTGGCGAAGGATGGATCAATTACATCCATGTCAATGAAAATAAACATGGATTAAATAAAATGGATAGGATCCCATCTTACCTTCAGGAAGTAATCCTCACTTTAAATTCGGATGAGTTTGTGGAAGCTCTGAGCGAACTAACCGGTATCAAAGGTTTAAAGGCAGACCCTTCATTGGAAGGAGGAGGCCTTCACCAAAGCAAAAGAGGAGGCTATTTGAATATCCACGCCGATTTTACCGTCCATCCGCACAAACGAAACTGGCGCAGAAGAGTCAATTTACTCGTTTACCTGAACCAGGACTGGCAACCTGAATACAAAGGCGACCTGGAGCTGTGGTCCCGAGACATGAAAGCCTGCGTACAGAAAATAAGCCCGGTCTTCAACCGTTGCGTCATCTTTAATACCGACGAAGATTCTTTTCACGGCCTGCCGGAACCTATTAATTGCCCCGAGGATATGACCCGGAAGTCCATCGCACTCTACTACTTTACCGAAGAAGAACATATACCGAAAAAAAGAGCGACGAACTATAAAGCAAGACCGGGTGATGGCGCCAAAAGCATTTTAATTTACTTAGACAAACAAGCTGTCAATGTCTATAACACCTTAAAGGGATGGTTGGGGATCAATGATGATTTTGTGAGTAAGGTGCTGGGGTTGTTCAAACGGAAGAAATAAGTGAGAGAGCAGATTGCAGATGCCAGACTACATGAAGTCATAGGTAACTTACACAAAAACAACCTCTTACACCCTAACCTCTATGGTCTGGCATCTGGTATCTTAAATCTGGCCGCGCACGCACTTACTAACTCCACAAACGATCCCAGGAACGGATCTCGTTCCACTCCGGCGTCGGTGCGAACATTTTTTCACCTTCGATGATAAATTCCTTAACCACCTCTTCATTCAACTCCACGCCAATTCCCGGCTTTTCGGGCACTTTTACGTAGCCGTCCTGCACAATTGGCTTTTCGATACCGGTGACCAGATCTTCGAACTTAGGACTATCTACCGCGTGGTGTTCTAACCACATAAAGTTCTCAGTAGCCGCTGCTGCGTGTACCGAACCTAAGAAAGAAACCGGACCCGCTGCGTGGTGCAGCATAAAACCAATTCCGTTGTGCGAAGCATAGTCTCCGATGAGTTTGGTTTCGAGAATACCACCGGCCGTGTTAGGATCAGGGTGAACGATGTCTACGGCACGTTTATCGATCAATTCTTTGAAACCACCATACAGCATAAAGATGTCCTCTCCTGTTTGGGTTGGTGTAGTGGTGGACATGGTGATCTCCTTCCACTGGTCGGTATATTGCCAGGGGATAATGTCTTCGATATAAGCTAAATTGTATTTCTCCACCGCGCGGGCAATCTTAATCGCTTCATTTACGCCAAAGTGGCCCCAGTGATCAGTACCCATTGGAATTTCGTAGCCGATCTTGTTACGCATTACTTCCAGAAATTCGCAAAGCCTTTCTATTCCCTTTTCGGTAACTTGCACTCTCGTAAATGGATGCTTGGTCAAATTGTATTTACGGTATTCGTGCTTGTAGGGATCTACCTTTCCGCCGGGTGCATTGATAAGGGCTCCGGGCGTATCCCGCAATAAATTTATCCCAATATCCATCTTTAACGCCGTATAGCCTTTATCGATCCTGGCCTGCATCCGGTTGGCATACTCTTCAGGATCCTGAGAGACCGTAGTATCACAATACAACCTTACCTTATCCCGGTATTTACCCCCAAGCAACTGATAAACCGGAACATTATAGGCTTTACCTACAATATCCCAGAGCGCCATTTCTACACCAGATACGCCTCCCCCCTGTCTACCGTGATGACCAAATTGACTGATGATCTTAAACAATCGCTCTACATTACAAGGGTTCTCCCCCAGTAAACGGCTTTTCAAAAATAAAGCATACTCTTTAGCCGCTCCGTCCCGGACATCACCGTGACCGATAATCCCCTGATTGGTATAAATTCTTACTATCGGCGTTCGGAAGACCACCTCACTGATCTCCGCGATCCGCATATCCGTGATCTTTAAATCCGACGGAGCAGAATGCCGGTTGACATTCTGTGTGGTGTATTCAATTTTTTCTTCAATAGGGGCCATCGACATAGTGGCGAGACTTAATCCCCCTAAACCTAATTTTTGCAAAAACCCCCGGCGGGTTTTGCCTTGTTGCTGGTCTTTCATTTTAATTACGTTTTTGATTATAAATACAACAATTGTTACCGTGTATAGCTCGTCGAAATAAATGCGTCTTAAAATTGCAATTAATCAATGGAAATTCAAAATAGTTCTTTCCGACTACTTATTTACTAAATAGACTTTTACGATCTCTTCATTCTTTATTTTATATATTGCTATCGTCTCCAGATAACCATTTTCCGGGAAGCCGGTAATCCACTGCCAATCAATGATCGTATTTCCCAACACTGCCCGTTTTTTTATTTCGCAATTCAACTCCGTAAACTGCTGAAACATGACTTCGTATTGAGCCCGCAGATTATCTTTTCCTTTAACCAGCCTTTCCGAAGGAAAATTGATGATCTCGATCTCTTCTGCGTAGGGTTGCAGGAAAGCCTCTAAATGGTGGTCGTTGTAAGCCTTTAATTGTTGCTCTACCAAAAGGAGGGCTTTATTGTTTGCTATGCTGCTTTGTCCGGATAACTGTAAACTTAAACAAACGACTATGAACAAAATGCTGATAATTCTCATATGCTGTAGCATATACTCTTTCATTTAAAAAATGGATTAATGTCAACTCAACTGACTACCATAACTTTTTTTCACTACAAAGGTTGGCGACACAAAATCTGGGCTTTCACCCAAATGGGATTAGCCCCCGCAAGGATCAAAAATACGCCTGGCCTGCAATTTTTTAAACTGATGGGCTCCGGCGCCGGAAAAGGATTCAGTATTCGTCCTGATTTTTCTACGTATTGCTTCCTCGGTGTTTGGGAGTCCCGTAACTACGCCGCGCTTTTCTTCGATGCAAGTCCGGCTTATCAACGGTTTGAAAATCATTCTACCGAACAAAAAACCATCTTTTTGCAGGCCACTAAAGTAAAAGGACAATGGAATAAAACACAGCCTTTTGACATTGTACCCGCCAATCCGGATTTGCCCATTGCCGTACTCACCAGAGCAAGCATTAACCGAAACCGGCTTTGGGAATTCTGGCAACACGTTCCCGAGAATGAAAAGTCCATCGCCCAGGCCAAAGGGCTTATTTTCAGTAAGGGAGTCGGTGAATTACCACTAGTCGAACAAGCAACCGTTAGTATTTGGGAAAGTAAGGAAGCGATGTTTCAGTTCGCTTATAAAAATGAAATTCACCGGAATACCATTCAAAAAACCCACGCCAGAAATTGGTATTCCGAAGAGATGTTCGCTGAATTTCAGGTAATTGATAAAAAAGGTTTGTTATTTTGAGCATCTAAAAAAAGTTACCCTAGTAGAAGAAGCCACCTGCCCACCCTGTCGGCAGGCGGTAACGCCAGATTTAACCTGCCTGCCCAGCTGAAGGAGTTTTGTCCAAACGGAGTTTGGCAAGTTACGCGCATCGAGACGGAGTCTCTCGCGAACAGTACCGGCGCTGCTCGCGAGAGACTCCGTCTCGATGCGCGTAATATCCATTCTCTGAATGGTGTGTCCATCATAAATAAAAGATATGTATGAGGTTGTATCAAAAGTAAGTCTTCAAAAACAATGGTAAAATTAATCACCCCGACTAAGTCGGGCAAAGGCCCGCAAACCTGCCTGCCTTGCGGCATCCTAATCTGTATACACAGGATTTGTTTTACTTTTATCAAAAATTAAATTTCTATTAATTGTAAGGCTTTTGGTCAAAAACTTAGCATTATCCGGGTTTCAAATGTCCCTTTCCTTCGCTTGAGACTGGTGGAATGTACTTTTTGCATTGCCCAAAAAGTACCAAAAACGCTAGTCAAAATCAATCCCTCCGGGGATTTTGACATGCCCTCCCTTGTGTGTGATAGAGAAAAGAGTAGGCAATTGAGTGTGTTGACATTAATTTCACCGGAGCATACTCTTAAATATAGCTCCATTACTACTAATAATCCTAATCCTTTTACTGTCTTCAGTAGCATTAACTTGTTTTACATTTGTGTGGTTTAATTATAATTCAATCAATTTGCGTGTATACAGATTAGCTTGCGGCATCGCAGACAGGGATTTTTTTTCTTCACGCTTCTTTGCCCGACTTAGTCGGGGTGAATTATTTGGCCTTATCGCCTTAGTGTTGACTTATGAGACACCCTCGTGCCGGATTATTTGGATGAATAATTTGTTCCTGCACCCTTTCCAAATTATTCTATTAACTCTTTATTTACCAATGCGTCCTTGCTTTTACCTGAATTTACGATATTAAAAACAACTCCACCTCCTGAAGTAGCTATCGAATTAAATGAAACACAATTGACTGCCTGATATGGCAATTAGCTTATTCATGATTCCTGACAACATTTTACCAACCCGCTACCTAGTGCCTCGGGAACTAAATAACCGGCACATTTCGCGGTCTCTTTTATAGCGGGCCTACGTTGCTCGTCGGTCACGTCCGTACGGATGTTCTCTCCTCGCGCCTTGGCCCGCAAGAAAATAGCCTCCCGAACTATACCTGTTATTTAATGCCCGAGGCACTAGCAAGTTATTCCCTAATCTAACCCACTACTTCTCCATAACGAATTTATTACAAAAGATAAATTCCTCTAAAAGTATACGTTGGAATTAAATCATTCACAGCGAAAGGAAGTGACATTCTGACATCAATTCCCCAATTTTTTTGAAAGAAAAATGCACCTCCAAAATTAAACAGCAAAGCGTTCTTTTTTCCCAATTGAATTTGGCTCCCCACATTAACATCATTAACAAAAGCCTGATAATCCAATAATTGCGTATAAGTCAATCCTGCTCTCAACCAACCTTTTCTATAACTAAATTCATCCTTCTTCTCCACTCGGTAATTTATTCCAACAGGAATTTCAATATAGTTAAACCGAAGCTTGGTAAAGTTTAAATTCGGATAAAAATCAGGAACTAAGTACTCTCCATTCTGGCTGAATAATAACTCCAAAGAAAAATGAATGTATTCTGTTGCATTAAATCCACCAATGATTCCAGCATTCCACCCAACTCCAAGGTCAGATGCATTTAGTCCTGCTATTATTCCTGCATTGAATTTTTTACGGTGAAAATAATCTTCCTGAGATGGAGTTTGGGATTGTATTGAATTTTGAACAAACAAGAAAAAAAGTAAAAACAATAGACCTATGATTCTTATTGCCATGTTATTTTGTTAATGGTTTGGGACTCAAAAAAATGTCTGCGTCCCTATCGAAACACAGCAATTAAAAATTAACAGAAGTGTAGTCGATTCATGATCAACTTAAAAATAGTATCTAAGCGCAAAATTCGTGTAATTCGTTACTCGGCGGAGCCGATATCCGTGATAAAAATGCCCCTCTAATACAATCATTTCTCTATTCGTGCATCCGTGGCTTCTAAAATAAAAAGCTTCACCTATAAAATGTAAAAGTCTTCGCACCCAAAAAACAGCTCTTTAACTAAAAAACAGCAAAATATACTTTAGTTAAATATTACTTGCTGCCAATGGCAGTAATTGCGGGACTGGAATGTTCGGTTGCACCAGACCATTCAGCCGTTAATGTTATAAGCCTTTATTTTATTCTTTTTTTCATTGTCCAAGCTGTGTCTGTTTCTTCTACAACCTCAAATCCAAGTCGTCTATACAAGTTTGAAGCACGGTTTGCCTTGTCCACTAAAGTTAGCGCGGAATGTGGACTGTTGCAAGTGTGGAGAGCTGGGAGTGCGGGATTCTGAGTCGCGCCAATGGACGGTTGCGCTTTTGTTACAGGGTTCATTTGTTAATCTATTCCTTCGATTATTTCTTTTACTAGATCCTCCAACGGAATCAGATCATTTTGAATCACATCCCAGATTACGTTCTCATCAATCCCGAAGTATTTGTGGATTACAATTATCCTTAAACCTATTATTTCTCGCCAAGGAACAGTATCATGCGATTCTTGAAGTTCTTTGCTTATTTTGTTACTTGCTTCCCCAATGATTTGAAGTTGCCTGATACAAGCATCTTGAATCATCGAATTTTTGAAAAATTGATCTTGATTAACATTTTGGACATATTCTTTAATCGTTGCAATTGCATCCAAAATATGCTGAAGTCGTACTTTATCGCCAAGACTATCTCGCATAGATCAATTCTTTTTCCTTATCTATAATTGGTTGGAGATGCCTAGATAATCCTTTCGAGGAAATTAAGTCGACTTCCTTTCCAAGAATTTCCTCTAAATCCAGTTTCATCTTTATAAAGGCTAAACCAACTCTTTGGCTGTAATCTAGCTCAACCAATAGGTCGATATCACTGCTTTCAATTGCATCACCACGAAGAAATGACCCAAATAAATAGGCTTTAAGGACAGGTTTATCCTTGAGGTAAGTTCTTATCTTTTCTATTTTATCTTGACTCAGTTTCATTTTACATCTGTTAATCTACAAGATACAAGTTTTTATCTTCTTAACAGTTTCTCCTCTTTCATGGTTTCCTATAACATTTTACTACCCACTGCTTCCCACAACAAATTCACCTTCCAACATACAAAAATCCAACGCCCCGCTATGCTTTCCCACGAAGCAAAATCACCGTAATCAAATGAAGCACCAATCACCCCTTCTCTTTAAGCGAACCTTCTGAATTGGCCTCATTCACTTTCTTTTTCTATTCCCAAAATAGCTCCCGCCTCAACCCCCAACACTTTTGCAATTTTAATCAAGTTCAATACCGCGATATTACGCTCACCACGTTCTACCGAGCCTACGTAGGTACGATCCAGACCGGCACGAAAAGCCAATTCTTCCTGTGATAAGCCGATGGCCTTCCTCAATTTCCGGATCATCCCTCCTATCCTTGCTAATGTAGCCTTTTCTTTATCATCGTAAGCCATTACCAGTTTTAGGGGGAAAAATCAAAAAAAGAAGACTATAAGTCTACGGACTATAAGTATCATTTATATCTTTGTTTAAAAAGAAGACCTATGTTATCCTTAACCAATTTTCTGAAAAACCGACTTTTTCTGCCATCAGTACTATTTTTATCAACGATTTTAATTATTTGGATTGGAAACAATGCGCCAACAGAAAATGCGTCCTTGCTTTTACCTGAATTTACGATAGTAAAAACAACTCCACCTCCTGAAGTAGCTATCGAATTAGATGAAACACAATTGAATGCCTTAAAAGAGGCGTACGAAAACGGTTTTGACCATCCGGATCCCAGTGGCGATGACCCCTGCAAAAGATTGCAATTACTGCCTCATAAAAAGCTATCAGCCTGGCGCAAACAATTCCGGAAACGTGGCTTTACAATAAATAAAGTAAAGGATATGATAATCAACGGACGGCGAGAACCTTTCACCCATCCTCAAAAAGGTGTAACTTTGACTAAAATTTTCGACGACAAAGGCAACTGGATAGTAATTGATTTTATTGACTGCCTAATATGGCAAGTTGCTCCTCATAACTTTAAATAAAAGCGATGGACCCAAATCATACTGTTTACGTCAAAGCATTGAGTGCCGGAGAGTGGTTCGGTGGATGGGCCCCGGTCAAAGCCCGTTTGGAATGGTTGCGTCCGGACGGACAGGTGGGCTTATTTACGCTTACTGAAGCGGGATTAGATGAAGACGACGAGTATGCCTACTTTAAGTTTGGATCTTTGGTCATTGCAGCTTTGGACGATGATGTTTTTAAAGTTTTGGCGGGAGTGGATGAAGATGAAATAGGATCTTATCAGTAGTTCGGTATCTATTAACCTTTCGGTCCTCTCTTACCTTTTCACATCACCATCTCAAGCCAAAGTTAAAAACAGCAATTATTGAAACTCCATAGAAGTGTCTGATTTTTGCTATTATCACCGCTTCGTTCAATTTATCGACCTTTGGTGGACAAAGGCTGGAAAGTTCGGTTGCA
>CAZHNG010000125.1:0-17144 GCA_964533785.1 uncultured Saprospiraceae bacterium
AACTAAAAAACAGCAAAATATACTTTAGTTAAATATTACTTGATGCCAATGGCAGAAATTGCGGGATTAACAAAGCACAGTATAAAATTTGCCACTTGTAGCCGTTTGATGATCCCGCCGAACAAGTCTAATTAATAAATCTGTATTTCAATTCTGCATGCAACCCAGTTTTCAAAATGGGTAAAACCTCTTTTTATTGATCATTAATTCAAGAAACGAGTTCATTGGACTGATAAATCCGTCAAGAACGGTACTCCTGGCAAGTTAATACTTAGTTGTAATACGGCCTAATAAAAAAAACCAGCGCCTTCGAAATGGCTATCCCGCTCATCCTACCAGCACTGGTTTATTTTAGAAATATTCGCCCTGATTCATAAACCAGGGACCGGATCATACACCTGTTCAGTTGCAGTCATCCGACCTTACATTTGAGCTGCGGGACGAACACCAGGCGGAAGCCTATGTTGTGGTTGCGGTTGTCGGGGTTGTTGAAGTTGCGATTAGCCGTCCGGCAATTCTGCGCGGGATTCGCCCAACTACCGCCGCGAATCACCCGGTATATACCCTCGGTGTATGTCCATTTACTTTTTATACTGCCCAATTTTCATTGGCTTCATTTACTCCTGACTTAGCCAGTAAGTGTATCCGGAACGCTTTTGCATCAGCATGTTCAGTAAAAGCCGTCAAAGCCGACAGGTGCTTTTGATAGGTCTTTTGTGACCATATACCTTGCTCCAATAAATCATCAAAATATTTTGACTTTTCAATGTACCTCTTTTTGCTTCTTTTTCCTAGTCTTGTTTGGTTTGGATACAACAAATACCCTAAGAAAGGCAACCCTTTCTCCCTTTTATTAAGGCAAAACGGTTTGAGAAAAAGCTTCAATTCAGTTATCATAAATTGTCGAAAGACATGGCCGGCTTCTAACAGTATCTTTTTGTCGTTGTGCCAAAGCACCATATCGTCCATATAACGAACATAACCGGAAATGGGTAAGTCCTGTTTCGCAAAATGATCCGCTACCGATAAATAATGATTGGCAAAATACTGGCTGGTCAAATTACCAATAGGAACGCCCTGGCCGGGGACCGCCGAATAGCTGTCGATAATATCGTAAAAGATCTTTAGTAATCGAGCATCCTTGAACATAGCGGCCAGTTGGTGCTTCATTACATCGTGTGAAAGACTGTCGAAGTATTTACGCACATCCAACTTCAAAAACCATTCATTATTGCGATTAAAATACCGCGCCCTATCCAAGGCCGCATAGGTACCCTTACCTATTCTGCTTGCATAACTATCCTCTATTTGCTTTTTTTCAAAATACGGATGGCAAATATTCATCAGGGCATGATGCAACACCCTTTGCCCGAATGGTGCCGCACAAATTTGTCTTTTCTTGGGATCATATACGGTAAAATAATTGTAATTACCGGTTTCCACCTTTCCGGAAAGGATTTGATTTTGTAGCAGTTTTAAGTTATTCCGCAGGTTTTTACCATATTCGATAACCGTTTTTTTCGCAGTTTTTCCTTTTTTGGCCTTATAGTAGGCCAACTCAAGGTTCTCCATTGCCGCTATCGGCTCGATCAGATACCCCTTCCTTTTCATTAGCTTGGGTTTTGGTGATGAAAAATTTACCAAAACGCTCTACTTTCTTCTCCCCGACGCCTTTGATCTTCAACAATTCTCTTGCCGTGATTACCTCCAATTTGGCCATCTGAGCCAATTCTTCGTCCGTAAAAACGATGTAGGCGGAAATGCCTTCATCAGCGGCTACTTTTTTTCTGATTTCCCGTAATTTGGAAAATTTTTGGAAGGTCTCTTCATCCAGTACTTTTCGGTAATCTATTTTCTTCTTCCTTCTACTTTGACCAACTTCGTGCCCCCCTCCTTCCAGATAGTGTACGGAAAAACACCAATAAGCGTTTTGGTTTTGTTGCACCAACTCTTCTCTAACTTCTAAAATCTTGTTCCCTCTCAAGAATGCATTCAGTGTCCTCGTCCCCTCTTCGGTGTCCCAAATTGGCACCATAAATATTTTTACTTGCATATCAGTTGGTTTTATTTTTTTCCGCGTGTTGGCGGCAAAAACGCTTCAGCGGCTTCGTCCCTCCGCCGCCTCTGCATTTTTTCCACCAACACGGTCTTGCTCAAATGTAAGGTCAAGACGAACTACAAAATCACTGCGGGACGAACACCAGGCGGAAGCCAAGGTTGTGGTTGCGGGTGTCGGGGAAGTAGAAGTAGCGAAAAGCCGACCGGCAAATCTGCGCGGAAGACGCCCAACTACCGCCGCGAATCACCCGGCCATTGGAACTGCTTTCAGCTCCTCTAGGGTTGAATACCACTCCCTGTTTACCACAATCCTGAAAATAGTTATAACCAAACCAATCCCAGACCCACTCATTAACGTTACCACTCATATCATACACACCAATTTGATTTGGTAATTTCCTCCTAGTGGGGTGTGTTCGACCATTATTATCATAAGCCTGGTTCAGGTCCCATTCACCTCTAAGAAGGTTATCACCCGAGTTTTCCCAAAACCAAGCTACCGAATCTAAGCTGTTACTCCCAGCGTAAAGGGTTTTATTACTACGGACACCGCCCCGTGCCGCTAATTCCCACTCTGCCTCGGTCGGTAGCCGGTAACCTGGAACGCTCGTATCCCACGTCACTTTCCATTTAAGGTAATCAAACTGATCTTCATTATTGGGATCACTATTCTTTTCCTTCAACAAAGTATAGCAAGGCTGCATACCCAATTGTTCATTCAACCAATTGGCGTATTCAACAGCATCATACCATGCCACGTTAACCACCGGATGATCTCCATATTTTCCCCAGTACGGTGTTCGGCTGTCCATGCCAATGCCTCTAGCCTCGCTGAATAGTGAAAATTGATAAAAAGTGACCTCATTGATCATTATTTGGTAAGGGGATAACTTTACCTGATGGATGGCTTCCCAGTATCCATGACCTTCCTCAGACTCAGAACTACCCATTTCGAATGTACCATCATCACCCAGAGGTACACTTACAAACTGAGGATAATATCGGTTCTGAAAGGCTTCATAATTACGCAGCATTTTCAATAAAAAAGTAAACTGATCTCTATCCGTCCATTTTTCCCGCAAACAGGTCTTTAGCCCCCTTTGCAATTCAGCAGAAACGGGCACCTTCAGCAACAATTCAGCAGCTTGCCGGGCCAGCTCCGGACGACGATCCCCTTCCGCAAAGAAAAATAGCAGCTCTTCTATTGGCGCTTGCAAAGTTTGCTTTTTTAGGGTTTCGTCTACTTCAATATCTACCGCTACGGCCATTTTCTCCAGAGCTTCTTCGTGCTCTAGCGTGTAGATCAGTTCAATGCTCAGATCAGCAAAGGAAGTAAAAATGGCCTCGTTCTTTTGGCGTAACTGAGCCAGGGTTTGCTGGGCTCTATTCCGTTCAGCTTGGGCGTTTTCTTTAGCTGTTTCTGCTTCTTTTCTCAGGTTTTCAATCCTGGTAAAAACATCGTTAATTTTAGCTTTAACGATATCCTTTTTGCTTGGATCAAAGGCTTCCGCAGCAAAGTATTTATTGATCGCAACTTGGAATTCTCCCTTTCGAACCGCTGTATCTCCTTGCGCTATGGCCTCTTGGTAACTACTACCCTGAGAAAAAGCAAATGATATTGAAAAAAAATATACTATCAATAGGAAAGTGTTTTTCATAAGCAATCGGGATTTTTTTGGATCAATGAATCTATAACGGTCTTGAAATTAAGGCTATCTGGATGGCCACTTGCAATGGACTGCATTTCCTTTAGGATATCCTTCGGGCACATATTTGCTTCCAGGATAGTATTTGCTCTATCCTCTAAAGATCTGAACTGGAGCCTTTCCTTGTCAGCTTCTTCCTGTAAGAAATCATCCAGCCTTTTTTCTGCCTTTTCTTGTTCAAGGGTAGCCTGCCAATAAAAATAGCCAGCCAACACAACCGCAAAGATCATGACAAATAATAAGCCCAATAGTCTTCGCAATTGTCTTCTGGCCTTTTGCAACTCCCTTTTTTGGCGTTCGGCTTCGGCTAGTTTTTGTTTTTCTACTTCCACCCGGCTTTTTTCAATCCATTCCAATTCAGCAGGAGTAGGTTGAAACTTTTGCAAATAAGGGTCAATAAAAAGCAATTGTTTTTCGGTGAAATATTCCCGAGCTTCCGGGTTAAGGCTTACCTGGCCTTTAATCAGGCGGCGTACTTCCAGGATGGCGATCTCTTCATCACTACGCCGGTCATGCACTTGTTTGGCCAGCGAATCGTGGGCGATCTCGTAGAGTTGTTCCTCCTCGGTAAAGCGCAGGATACGCCGCCTGGTTAGGGCTCCTAGGATATGGTCTACTACTCCCTCAGAGGTATTTGGCAGATCCCGATAAAGGGTGGATGCAGCCAGTGGCTCCTTGGTACCTTCCAATGTGACAAAGGGCGAAAGGACGGCCCAGATATTTTCCGTTGGTTGTGCCAGTTTTTGGGCAATTTCAAATACTTGTTCGTCGAGAAAGTCCCGCAACACGTCACCGATATCCCCTATTTGTTGTAGCCCTTCCAAAGTAAAGATGGCTTCTTGTTGGCGATTGGGGTCGTTGGTGGTTTGCAAATACAACTTGTCCAGAAAAACCTGCAAATAGGGCAACTGAATGCTGAGGGTCTTTTCTTCACCTCTTATTTTATCAAAAACTCCTTCGGCAATAGCATCTTCCTGGCCTGGTTGCAGTCTAACAATGCTTTGGTCCTGTTCTCCAACCCCTTTGATGACGGACTTCACTTTGTCCAGGTTCATCGGTTCCACCCGCAGTTTTTTGCGTAATAATTGAGGTACCTGACGTTCGAATTCGTACAGATGGCCCAGGTATTCTTCACGAATAGATAGGATGATCTTAACGGGCTGTTCTACCAGCAGTATTTCCTTTACCGTTTGAATGAATTGCGCTTGCTCTTCCTTATTGCCTAAAATATAAAGCTCTTCAAACTGGTCAAAAATTAAATATACCGGTTTAAAATGCTGAAGGTAAATGGCCCGGAAGCGGCGAGCCAGTGGAGAAAGTTTTTTACCGGTAGCCGGTTCTGAGATATCGGTAGACAGATCTTCGTCCAGCCAATCGAGATCGTTTGTAGATTCATCGACTGGAGAGGCTATCCCCCCTGCACTGATCAATGCTTTTTCAAAAGAAGTATTGAGATTATTTCCACGACGGATATTGAGGGCAAGCCATTCATGGCTTTGAAATTTTCCCGCCAGGCCGCACTGGATCAAGCTGGTTTTTCCGGTACCCGAAGCTCCATAAACAAGCAGCAGGTCTGCCTGAAATACCATTTCATAGAGCGCAGCTACTTCCTCTTCACGGCCAAAGAAAAAAGGCAGGTCTTCACGTTTATAGGAATCTAAAAACTTAAAGGGATATTTCTTCATGGTTTTGGTGTATTAACGCAAACTGGCTTTGGCAGCACGAAACTGATCTACCACATGATCCAGGTTCAAGGTGCGTTGATTTTCTTCACTTAACATCAATTCGTTGAGGTCGGTATCTGGCTTTTTAATGCCTTGCCATTTTATCCGGACGGTACTGTGGTCTTCCAGAAAAAGGAATTCCAGATTTTCGTCCATCAAATCGACGGCTCGGAAAAAACAGATCTTCGATCCATGTTCGAAGGTCAGCGCATTGTAATCAATGACAAAGGGAAACAAATTGATACTCTGCTCATAATTTGGCCCGCGGTACAATAGCACCGAATCTGTTTCTACAGTTTGTGAGGTATACTTCGTTTTTTCGGCATCAATGTTAGCTTTACTGTCAATGCCCAAAGCAGCATAGCGATGCAAGTATCCGGGATCCGTGTTTCTGCTTTGCCGGAAACCAATGTGTTTGATGGACGCCATCCGGTAGTTGACCAAAAAAATGAAGTGTTCTAAGAAAGTAGCCAATTGGGTTTCTGCTTCGTAGCAGGTCAATAAATCATATTGAGCACGGTCTAGTTTTTGATTCAGCTCATGTAATGCCTTACAGGTGGTATGAAATGGGCTGTCCGTTTGACAAAGCTCTTTTAGTTTAGTCATCTCCTCTATTGGTTCCTTCAGTTGATAATCCGGATTGGAGAAGATTTCGAATAAGGCTTTCAAGAATTGAAAACTATCGAGAATGGTGGGTTCAAAAACACCCTCGAAACGGTTGGATAGTATTTGCTTTTCAGCATCAGAAAACGAGCGCTGTTGTTCACGTTGGGCATCCCATAATTTGGACAATAACATAAAGCCTACCAATTCCAACGACCGTTTGCTAATGTGTACACACTTTTCAATGTACTTCCGTTGTTTCACTTCAGAGAGATCTTCCTTGCCGATGGCTATGAGCCTACTCAACTGAATACCAATAACGCCAACAAAACTGTAGGCAATAATTTCCTTGGCGCGGTTGCTGATGCGGAGTTGATGCTCCCAATCCGGAATATTGGCCACCTTCTCTAGAAAACGCCGGGCAGCAGGTACCTGAGCAGACGGCATAGCCTCCAGGAGGGTTTTGGCCAGGTGTGCATTAAAAGCCTTTTTGCCTAACAGAAAGCCAAAATTCGCTTCGTTGATGTGCTCAATGTTATAGATTTTCTCGGCGTATTGGATCTTTTGCGCCTGGTTAGTTGCTAACAAAGCTTTCAGATCGGACAATTGACTTTGAATTTCGCGGATCTCTCCGTCCAAATTCAGGGTCAATTTACCGGCCATAGTATCAATATGCTGTAGTATAACAGGAGACTTGCCCGATGAATTTGTTTCTTTGGTCATAATCAGTAAAAGTTGGCATTATCAATGTGGTCGATATTGTAAATTTTGGGCGCTTGCTGGATGACGATCTTGGCGGTCTTTTTCACTTCTTCGCCCAAATCTGGTTGTTCAGCTTCTTCTTCAACACTTCGCAACAAATCCAGCATACCTGTTCTGATTTGGTCTAATTCCACATTTTTATTTTTCGTGTTGACCGTTCCTTGTCGGATATGCTTGCGGATAGCTTCAAAACGGGCAGATTGCAAAATAACTTCGTCCAGCTTTGAGCTGTGTTCAAAAAATGTTTTTAACTGAAGAAGTGCCTGTTTTAAATCATCTTTGGCAATTAATTTCCGGATAGCGGCAATAAAGGTACTAGAAGTTTCCATCAGCTTTTTTTGATAAATACAAATGAATAGCCATTTAATAATTTCAAAAATCGGAAAAATTAACGAGAATATTAAATGGTCTTATAATGAGAAGCAAAACAAGAAAAAGTGCCTTACTATAATTCTAAATGGCTTTCAAATGCGGTTATTTCCCTGCTAATAATCAGTTGTAACAATTAACGAAATAGCGGATAGCGCTGTCTCTCCTCCGCAGGTGACACCTACCAGTAGGTGTCACCTCGAATCACTTCAACCAAACCGGTTTCGTCAAAGGCTCATGATCCCGCCCGATAATCTCCCGGTACAATTCAGGCCTGCGTGCATTTCGGTAACGCCAGCCTCCGGAAAGGGGAATTTTGTCCTTGGTCATGGTAGCTATGGTAAACGCATCTTCAAAGCTTTTAACTTCTGAAAGCACCTCTCCGTATGGATCAAGGATCATAGCATTGCCGTTTTTCAGTTGATCGCCGTCGTAACCGATCGGATTGGTATAAGCGTAATAAACGCCATTGTCGTAGGCGCGGGCGGGCAACCAGCGCATGAGCCACCGCCGGCCTTTCGGACCATCAAATTCTAGCCGCAGGGAAACAGGGTCTTTTTCCCGGTTTTCCCAGTATTTATCTTCCACGAAACCACGCCCCGGCATCGAAGATGGCGTACAACAGGTGACGTGCGGAGCGAAAATCAATTCCGCTCCTAACAAAGTCGTAGCTCTTACATTTTCAATGACATTATTATCGTAACAGATCAGTATCCCACACTTCCAACCCAATAAATCAAAAACAACGTATTCATTTCCGGGCAACAAATGACCATTGATGAAAGGATGTAGTTTTCTAAATTTCGCCAGTAATTGTTGTTGATGAACGCATACATAGGTGTTGTACAATCCCTCCTCATCTTTTTCTACCAATCCGGCAAGAATGGGCATATCATAACGGGCAGAAATTTCCATCAAGGCTTGTGTGCTTGGTCCATTGGGTACGACCTCCGCCAAATTCGTTAAGTCATCCAGACTCAGGTCTTTTGTAAAAGTATAAGCCGTAATCGACATCTCGTGAAAACTGATGACTTCTGCACCCTGAGCTTTGGCGTTGGCTGTCAATTGTTCAATCACAGAAAGATTATAAGCTTTATCCCCGTCTTTGGGTTGAAATTGGGCAACGGCTAATCGCATAGCAGTGAATTGATTGGCTTGATATTGATGTATTGATTCAAATTTTACTCCTCATTCACGTACTCGATCCTATATTCGAGGGTACTCCCCTTACTCAACATAGCAGAAACACCACAGTATTTTTCTTTTGATAGTTTTACGGCTTTTTCTACCTTTTCAGGATTGATGTCTTTACCGTAAACACGGTAAATCAAACGAATAACGGTGTAAACCTTGGGATAATCATCGGAAAGATCTGCTTCGGCATCAACATCCAGACCGGTGTAGGGTACCCGCATTTTTTTCAATAAACCCGCTACATCGACTCCAGTGCAACCAACTAAAGAAGCTAGTAGTAATTTTTTGGGACTGGGACCGGAACCATCGCCACTGGGTGGTTTATCATCTATGCGGAAGGTATGGTCATCGATTTGGCAATCAAAGGCCGATTTGCCTTTCCAGGAGGATTTTACGGAATGCGCCATGGTTGTTGCTATTTGTTCGGTTTAATATATTCAATTTCAGGTCGCCAAGATAAGGTAAAGCATACAATTCATTGATCGAACTTTTTGATCTTCTTTGACCATCGCATTTATTTGAGCTGATAGCTCTTCGTACTCTACCGAAGGATCTTGCATTTTGAATTTATTAAAGCACTTTGTTCCAAAACTGTAATTCCTTTTCACTTTCCTGTTCCTCCCCGATCTCTTTCCAGGAAATCTGACAAACGTAGCCTTCTTTTTCAGTAAATCCTCTATTTTCCCAGAATTGATTTAAGGGGAAATAACTTTGAGGACGCCGCGGGTCATCCGCCTTTCTGATTACCGCACAAAATACCGCGGTCGTGAAGCCGGACCGTTTTGCAAAAGCTTCTCTTTTTTCAAAAAATCGCACGCCGATGCCGCGGCCGCGGTATGCCGGTAATAAAACGGATTCGCTGAAATAAAAAACCTGGCTGATGTCCTCTCCATTTTTTATCCAGGGTGCCTGAATATTAGGCGTTTCGTACATTAAAGGCAAGCCCGTAGATGCACCAACCACTTGATCTTCATCAAAAGCAACGACAATAACACTATTGGGTGAGCGAAAAAACGTATCCAGGTACTTTTTTTCGTAGGTCAGCGATCCATCATAGAGATAAGGAAATTCCCGAAATACGGTTAGCCGTAAATGGGCTAATTCATTTTGGTAGGGTTTAGCCGATTCACCGGTATATGTTTTTACAGCTATAGCCATTCAAATTTAAATAATAAGGCACTACACTATCTTAAATTCTTGCCAAGGTCAAGTCAATTCCTCTTCTCCAATAGGCTCTTCAGAAGTAGAGAGCCCACCCATTAATTGATCGTCTAACCAAAGGAACAAAGGTTTTTCCCTTCGCAGGGTTTCGATGATCTCCGCACATTGATGACTTGGAAAGTGAAGCAATAAAGCCTCAGAAGGTAACTTTCTGTTGGCTGTGATTTCTTTTCCTTCCCGGTAAAAATAAAGGGTCCCTTTGTAGGAATTGCCACGATAACAATGAATAACGGCAGTTAAATCATAACTAGCCGTGCAATGAAACAGACGATAATTGTCGATTAAATGTTTGGTAAAGGCCATATTTTGGGTTTTGCAGACTTATTTTGCTTTAAAGTAGCAATCCTTTGCTTGGGGAGCAAATTATTGGGATTGAATTTCTGCAATTATTTTGGGGAAATTTATGCTTGTAGACTATATCGGAATGAATTCCGATCTACTAATTACTCCTCGTCCGGCGCTACGAAACAACTCCGGCCCGCTACGCACTTTTCAGGTCCTACTAGTCCATTATCCGGTCCTGCCGCTCCGGAAGAAGCAATGCACCAACTAATGGTATTGGCATCGTCCAGCAAAAGCCAGGGGTTCTCACCGCCTTCCATCATCCCATAGGGATTTCTCGCCCGCAGGTATTTGCAAATTTTCCCTTTGATGGGTTTTATTTCTTTCATAAATAGAGTCTTAATAGTAGTAAGAAATTACTCACCGCCAAGACCTCGAAGGAAACGCTAAGAAAAAAGTTCCTTTGCGCTGCTTGGCGTTCTTCGCGGTGAATTTTGTAATTATTTACGCCACCCCCAGAATAGCATCTCTAATAATAGAAACAAACAAGGGCACCTTATAACCATTCTTCGTCAAGGGCTTCGCTATTTCCATAGCAGCTTCCGCAGCAGCCAAAGCATTCTGCGCATTGATCGGCTTATTCGCCATGGCTTTTTCCGCCAGAAGAGAGCGATAAGGAACGGGGGCTGCTGCCCCAAGTACGATGCTGGCCTTCTCACAGCTATTGCCGGACACCTCTGCTACTACCGCAACATCACCAAGTGACCAGTCATGAGATTCCCTGGCCATTTGCTTGATATAGTAACTTTTGGTTTTGGCAGTCGGCGCCGGGACGATGATTTCCGTGATCAATTCCTTAGCCTTTAATATGTTTTCTTTACTGCCGTCCTGGCTGGGTAATACGAAGAAATCGTCCATGGACACTTCTTTCCGCTCACCATCCGCATTCATGATCACCACCTTAGCGTTGAAAGCCATAAAAGCCGTAGCTACCGAAGAAGCATGAACGCTCACGCAAGAACCATTTTCAAGGATAGCGTGATTTTCATTTTCACCGGTCCAATTACTGCGGGCAAAACAACGATCCCCCCCTTTACGGAAACAATTATGATCAATAGAACGGAAGTACCAGCAACGATTGCGCTGCGCCAAATTACCCGCAACGGTTGACATATTACGCAGTTGTGGAGTAGCGGCGTGTGCTACCGCCTGATGTAGTGCCAGGTATTTTTCCTTGATCTCCTCGTTGGATTCAATATCAGCCAGGGTCACATTCGCACCGATGCTTAGTCCTTTCTTAGCATCATAGCTGATTTTATCCAAGCCTGGGATATTCCGGATATTGACTATTTTTTGTGGTTGAACTAAGCCTTCTTTTACCAGGTCTAATACATCAATCCCCCCTGATTTCATTACCGCCGCTTTTTGGGTAGGCTTATACAGTTCTTCAGATACCGTAGCGTTGACTTGCTTTAAGGCGTCTTCTACGGATTTGGCTTCGTACCAACTGAATTTATTCATGATTATTTTTTTTAGACGTTAGATGCTAGACGCTAGACGCTAGATAAAACCTAAAACTCTGAGACATTAGATTTATTAAAGCCTTGGACCCCTCTCTAAGATCCTTCCCTTCTATATCAAGCTAAAATCCTATACAAAATCTAGTGTCCAGTGTCCAGTGTCCAGTGTCTAGCGTCTTACCTTTTATTGATAATACTTATTCAAAGCTTTCAAAATACTCGCCGGCGTAATCGGAATTTCGTAAATCCGTACCCCGATCGCATTATAAACCGCATTAGCTACTGCTGCAGCCGTTGCAATATTCGCCGGTTCTCCGATACCGTAGGCATCGGTGGAAGAACGCGCTGAATATTCTTCAACGATGATCGTATCGATTTGCGGAATTTCCATGGAATACGGCATTTTGTACTGATCGACATTTGCGTTCAACATGTGGCCAGTGGCGTTATCCATGACCCGGTTTTCGTACAGCGCATAAGAAACCCCCTGAATGACGCCGCCGTTAATTTGGCTCTCCAATTGATTGATATTTAATGGTCGGCCACAACTGTGGGCGGCTACAATGCGGTCTACTTTTACGAATCCGGTATCCGTATTCACACTTACTTCTGCGAATTGAACCGACCCCAGATCACCGTACGCCAAGCCCCAGGGTTGCTGAAATCCTTCGTAGTCATCCGACCTGCTGGCAAAGGTGGACATTTGACTGGTACGCATTAAATTAGTCGCCTCTTTGAAGGACATTTTTTTCGAGGCATCCTCTTTATGACGGACTTGCCCCTCAGCCATTTCCAATTGAGAAGAATCCGTATCCCATTTTTTAGCGACTAGTTTCAACAAAGCCTTTTTCGCTTCGTAGGCAGCATTCCGCGTAGGCGGAGTAATTGAGCCCGTCACTACACTACCGCCGGAGCCAGGACCAACCGGAAAGAACGTATCACCGATATTAACGGTTACATCCTTTACTGCCAGGCCTAATTCTTCTGCTACAACCTGAGCCATGATGGTTTTAGTACCGGTTCCGATATCCTGTACACTGGAACGGATCTCAACACCGCCACCCTTATGTACCTTCAATTCTACCGAAGCATCGAGGTTGACGAAACGCGGCCAGGTGGATTGAGCGATACCCAATCCTTTCTTCACCACACCGTCATCCGATCCGGCCGGTTTACGGCGCGACCATCCGAACAGTTCAGCACCTCTTTGCCGTTCTACTTTTCGCACTTCACTCTTATCGATCATATCGCGAAAGGCGATCGGATCCATTTTCAACTTCTCTGCTAATTCATCGATGGCTTGTTCCAGGCCAAAGGCACCCTGCACATTACCCGGTGCCCGCCAGGCCGCACCAGGACCGGCGTGGGTTAATACATCGTATTGTTCCGTGGCAAAGTTGGGACATTCGTATAGTATCTGTGCGATACGACCAACACCCGCACCTAAAGCAACTCCCGCCGTACCGTGCGACTTTTGCTTGATGGCAGTGAGCGTACCGTCTTTCTTAGCTCCTATCTTCAGATAATGAATGGAGTTCGGACGATTCCCTTCTGCTAAATGTTCCTCCTTGCGATCCAGCATTAACCAGACCGGCCTGCCCGTCTTTTTCGAGAGGTTGGCCGCCATTGGACCAAAGCTACCGGCACTGTGTTTCGCACCGAAACCACCACCCATAAATTCACAAACTACCCGCACTTTACTCTTCGGTAATCCAAACAAGCCGGCCATTTCATTTCTTACGGCATTGGTATTTTGCGTAGAGGCGTAAACCATCATCTCATCCGGCTTCCAGTCAACCACCACCCCGTGTGTTTCCAAAGGTAGGTGGGTATGCACCTGAGTACGGTATGTTCTTTCCACAATGACTTCCGCTTCTTCGAAACCTTTGTCGAGATCTCCTCTTGGGCCTCCGAAAAAGCTGCTCGTAGAAGGACCTCTGACATTGCCTTCTCCGGTGCTGCCATCGTGTACGACACCAATGTCCCCGCCATCTTCCTGACGTTCAATCGGGGCCTCGAAAACCAAGGGAGCATCGGGTTCCATAGCCGCCTCTACATCGATAACGAAAGGCATTTGTTGGTAAGAAACTTTAATCAACCCAATGGCTTCCTTAGCAATGTCCAGACTTTCGGCAGCAACTCCGGCCAGGGGCTGGCCTACGTATTTTACGTCCGGATATTTCGGAGCATCTTCTCCTTCTTGCTTGGGACTTTCAATAAGGTGTACCGCGTGCACCCCCGGCAACTTTTCCGCTTCACTCGTGTCAATCGCCTTGATTTTGGCATGAGGAACATTGGAACGCAGCATTTTAGCGTACAACATTCCAGGCAACTGCATATCGGAAGTATATTTCGCCTGGCCCGTTACTTTGGCCCAGGCATCCACCCTTTTTACTCTTTTTCCGATGACTTTCAATTCATCGTTGACCGGCCACGCCGGCGGTTCTTCGATGGGTATTTCCCTTTCTATTTCGGTAAGATTATGGTCGGGAATACCGTATGGAAATTTTTCTTTTCTAGTGTCCATCTTAATTTATATTTTTTTAGCTGCCGCAAGGGTAGCTTTAAAGACATGAGGATAAGTACCACAGCGGCAAAGGTTTCCGCGCGTGGCTTTTTTAACATCTTCCAAGGTAGGATTGGTATTGTTATCCACCAGGTGTACGCATGACATTACCATGCCCGGTGTGCAATAACCGCATTGTGATGCATCGTATTCGATAAAGGCTTCCTGTACGGGATGCAATTCCCCATTTTTAGCAATGCCCTCAATAGTCGTTACTTCTTTATCGCCTACATCAAGGGCCAGGGTTATACAGGAATTTACCGGCTTGCCATCCAGGTAGACGGTACAAGCAGAACAGGAACCCCGATCGCAAACGACTTTAGTACCAGTTAGTTCAAGTTGATCTCTTAAAGCACTGGCTAGTGTTGTTCTGGGTTCCACCCGGACCGATTTGACCATACCGTTTACTTTCATTTGAATGGTGGTGGCATCAGGTCCGTACTCTTTGCCCTCAACGACGCGCTCAGGCGCATCGAAGGCTATTGCTTTTGACGTCAACAAAACCGTTCCGGCGGTAGTCAATCCGGCACCCCGAATGAACCCTCTCCTACTCAGCCCTTTTTTGGGTTTTGTTTCTGACTTTTTATTCTGGTTTTCCATAAAAAAATAATGTGGATTAATGAATGATCACTTGCTCTAATCTAATGAATTATGGAAAGAAACCAGAGTTGGCAATTCTTAAAAAGTGTTAACACCTTTAATTTGTATTTAGTCTAGATTAAAAAAAACTATATACTTCGCTCGTTTATCTATTTTACGATATTGGATGGTCGAAGACCAATGTATATTCCTGCCAAGTCTGGAGACTTGACAGATCGCCGGTATTTTTCGAAATATGGCAGAAAAGTCGGATCAGCTATTTTCATACATCCTCAAAAGGAAGGATATGTTGAGAAGATATTATATTTAAACCATTGATGAATCATAACTAAGGAAAATGCACAACAGTTATCTTATTTGTTTCTATTTCATAATATTAACAATTTTCTCCGCCTGTACCCTTCCCAAAGAAAAATCAACCATCAACTTATCCGAACTAACCATAGAAAACATCCACACTGCCTACCAAAATGGAGATTACAATAGCCAACAACTGGTACAGGCCTATTTGGAACGGATTGAGCAATACGATAAAAAAACCAACGCCATTACTTTTATCCATCCGGAAGCACTATCTGTTGCGCAACAATTGGATCAAGAATATCAGGAAACCGGAGTTTTGCGTCCGCTGCACGGCATTCCCTTGATCGTCAAAGACAATATCAATACGAAAGGTTTACCCACCACTGCCGGATCTTTGGCACTGCAGAATTATGTGCCTTCAGAAGATGCCTTCCTCATTCAAAAATTGGTGGAGGCCGGAGCCATCATTATCGCAAAATCCAACATGGCAGAATGGGCTTTTAGTCCTCAGCATACCGAAAGTTCTACCGCGGGTACCACTCGTAATCCATATAATCTCGATCATGTTCCCGCCGGATCGAGCGGAGGGACAGGAGCAGCGATAGCGGCCAATTATGGCACCATTGGTCTTGGCACCGATACAGGGAACTCCATTCGTGGCCCTTCATCGCATTGCTCCCTGGTGGGATTTCGGTCTACGTTGGGATTAGTAAGCCGCAGCGGCATCGTACCGCTTTATCTACGCAATGACGTAGTTGGTCCCATGTGCAGAACAGTCGAAGATGCGACCAAAGTGCTGGAAGTAATCGCCGGTTTTGACCCAACCGATCCTATTACAAAATACGGTGAAGGCAAAATACCAGGTAATTACCAGCAATATTTATTGAAAAACGGTCTCGAAGGCGCCAGGATCGGAGTACTTAGAATTTTGAGCGACCGGGATCCGCATCCGCAAATCAATTCATTGTTTGAAAAAACTATTGGGGAGTTAAGCTCTTTGGGTGCAGAAATAGTTGATAGCGTTGACATCCCCAAATTTGAGGAATTAAGCCAAAACCAGTGGTGTGCAGAATTTAGAAAAGACATTGAAGCCTTTTTAGCCGACTACGTGCAAATGGATACCCTACAAACCCTGGAAGATATTATCAGGATCGGTACGAATTCTCCTTTTGCCAAAGCGAGATTAGAACGATTTATTGACCATAGTGGTCGCGGTCGCAACCCGGAAATTGAATGTGGTGATCCATTCACCGACCCCTTGCGAATCGCTTTCCGCGAAGCAATAGAAAGTCAGATGGATGCCCTGAAACTGGATGCTCTCATTTACCCTAGCTGGAACCACCCTCCTGCTTTCATCGATACTTTCAGTGAAGGCTATAAAGGCGATAACAGTCAGATCATTGCACCCCATACCGGCCAGCCAGCTTTCACCGTTCCCATGGGATTTGTCGAGGGTGATCTTCCGGCCGGACTGCAGTTTTTGGGTCGGATGTTCGACGAAGCTACTTTAATTAAATTGTGTTATGCCTATGAACAGGGAACTCAACACCGGGTTCCGCCGGTTGTAGAGTAACTCGTTTATGTGGTTATGTGGTTATTTGACGTTACCTGTACCACACTTTTTCACTATAAACTTCATCATCCTGTTGGCGAATGCATAACTTTTAATATTCTAGTGCCTATGTTTACCCAAAGCGCGCAATTCTACGACCTGATCTACAGCTTCAAGGATTATCGCAAAGAAGCAAAGCAGATTGATCAACTTATCCACAACTATGCTCCTCATACCCGATCCATTCTGGATATTGGCTGCGGTACCGCCGAACATCACCGCTATCTGAAAAATCGCTACTCCATTGAAAGAATAGATATCAATGAAGTATTTGTAGATATTGCCCGCCGGAAAAATCCCGAATGTTCTTATTACCAAGCCAACATGACGGACTTTGCTCTGGATAAAAAGTACGATGTCATCCTCTGCTTATTCAGTTCGATCGGCTACGTTGAGGACTATGCTGCTCTTGTGTCTACTCTAAACTGCTTTCGTCAACACCTCAAACCCAATGGCATCGTTTTGGTAGAGCCCTGGCTGACGCCTGATACCTGGTACGACGGGCGGCTACACCTGCTCACCTACGAGCAAGAAGACCTCAAAATATGTCGTATGAATAAAAGTGAAACGGTAGACAACAAATCAGTGATCAACTTTCATTATCTCATTGGTACTAAAGCGGAT
>CAZHNG010000126.1:0-17088 GCA_964533785.1 uncultured Saprospiraceae bacterium
GCGGTTTGTTGTCTAAAATCTAGCGTCTAGTGTCTAGCGTCAAAAGTCCAATTAAGTAAGAAAGCAGATTTAAGATGCCAGACGCCAGACGCCAGACTGCATGAGTTTGATCCCGATTGCTATCGGGAGGGCTTGAGTGTGAACATAACATAAAATAAGTCCATGATTTTGTGAGTGACTCGCTTAACTGAATTCTTTTCCAAGTTTTTTGCACAAAGAATCTTTCAATGACTAATGTCGTTATTAAATTTATACTGATGTGAAATTATAATGTCGTAAATTCCATCAGCATTATACCTTTTTGAATTCAGATGACAGACAAAGTATACGTCATCATAAATTCAAAATAGTATTACAGGTAATTGATTCATTGTAAATGATTATAACTTATGGAAAAGGCAAGTTTACTATTCTCTTTTTGCTTTGTATGCTTTATTTGCGTAGTTGAAACCACTTCTGCCCAGGTTTATTCAACGAAAGACCGCGGTGAAAACGGCAGCTACATTTTAACCAAATCCATTCCAGACCGTTTACCCCCGGAGATCAGAGGCTCAGGAGTACCAGTCGGTTTGTACGTAGTACAGATTGCCCGTTTTGAGGAGATGAGCTGGGATAAAGTGCCTTCACGCTTACCTAAAGGAACTTTCCTATGGATAAATCCTGATCATTCGGACGAAGCACTTCTTTTGGCAGGTTTTTATAATACGTTTAAAGATGCAGAAAACGCAGCTAAAGAGTGGAAGAAAAGGGGGAAAGCTTTCGAAAAATCCTTTGCCAGAGAAAAGCCTTTTTTTGTAGAGTACCGGTAGAATTGCTGTTTCAGATCTGAACTGCCCGACATTGATAAAAGAGGCCGTATTAAAAGTAAGGTTTGAAAAACACAAGGAAAACTTATCACCGCAAAGGCCATAAAGAGCCGCAAAGAAAAAACTCTTGAGTTTCTTTGCGTGCCTTGTGGTAAATTATTTGATAGCGTTTCTTTTGCCTTCACTTATGATACAGCCACTTCAGTCGTCACTGCGAGGGCCAGGCTTCCACTACAATTTCTGGATCTTCTTGATCAGTTGCCCCTCCGGTGTATTAAATTGCAGGGTATATAGACCGAGATCCAACTTTGACAGATCTATTTGAGATTGCACTGCTCCATGCATTAATTGCCGTCCGTTAAGATCATAGATGGCAAAAGTTTCTAATGTATATTCGGTACTTTGGATGTTGATAACATCGACAACAGGGTTGGGGAATATTTTTACCGTCGCCGCATCAAGGATTTTTATACTCGTAGCTTCTGTATCTGGCGCAACTGTTAGGGAGGTGGTATAAATGTTGTCACCGGAGTTACTGCCGTTGTTGTTGGCATCATTTACGGCTAAATAAAGCACGAGAGTATCCATGGCATTTTCCGGAGCGACCCAATTCACTTGCCAGGAGGTTTGAGAATTACCCTGATTGGTATGAGTAACGTACTGACGCATATTACTGCCGGAACGAATTTGCGTTTGATCCGGATTGGGTAGTTCCCAGGTCCCAAAATTGTTCCCTGCCTGATCTAGTGCCAGAATTTCGAACCCGTTTTTATTGGCATTTTGCGGATCTGAAATTGAAATATTAATAGTGTTTACGGCTCCGGGTTGATAAGTAGCGGCATCATCCGCCAGGTTAAGCTCGATGGTAGCATTCCCCTGGTTTAATTCTCCGGAATGGCATCCCACCGTAGCACAGGTAGAATCCCCCGGGGCTCCCGTTCTACCGGCTGGGGCTCCTCCGGAATTTCCCAATAATGTGAAGATTAAAGCTGCACCTAGTGCAACAATTGGTAATGTAGATTTGAATTTCATAAATGTGTATTTTGATAAAACAATACCTTTCTAATGAAATATTGTCTAGTTTGTTGTCAACAATAAAATCGGTTTGGTGACAAATAGACAATTTTTCAAACTCATTACCCACAACTTGCCTATCCTCTAATTATTGGTTATGAGATTTATGGGTTATAGGGTTGTCAAGTTATTTGGTCGGGTTGGGAAGTAACCGGATTAAAATCCGTTAAGACCCGTTTAACTCGTCTCACCCGTTGAACCCTCCTCACCAATTATCCCCATCGATCAAATCTCCGATGCCTCCAAGAATACTGCCTTCGCCTTTTCCACTGCCTTTTCCATAGTGGCGAGAAGCAGCAACCACCCGGTCAGCTAACCTACTGAATGGCAACGATTGGATCCATACCGTGCCGGGGCCTTCCAGCCGGGCATAAAATAGGCCTTCACCGCCAAAAAGCATATTTCTTACTCCTTTGACCAATTCAATATCATAATCGATATGACGGGTGAAGCCGACCAGGCAACCAGTATCAATCCGTAATACTTCTCCGATTTGCAATTGTTTCTTAATGACGTTACCGCCGGCGTGCAAAAAGGCCAGCCCGTCACCTTCTAACTTTTGCATAATAAAGCCTTCGCCGCCGAAAAACCCACGGCCGAGCTTTCTGGAAAATTCAATACCGACTGATACACCTTTAGCAGCGCAAAGAAAAGCATCTTTTTGGCAAATGATTTTCCCTTCCATCTCTGCCAGGTCTAGTGGAATGATCCTTCCCGGATAAGGCGAAGCGAAAGCTACCTGCTTTTTACCTTCTCCGGCATGCGTAAAGGCAGTCATAAACAGGCTCTCACCCGTCAGCAGGCGCTTGCCCGCAGATAGCACCTTTCCCCACAGTCCCTTATTAGCCTCCTGGTGGCTACCGTCACCAAAAATAGTGGCCAGCTCTATACCGTCGTCCATCATCATAAAACTACCGGCTTCGGCAATTACCGTTTCTAAAGGATCCAATTCTATTTCTACGAATTGCATCTCTTCTCCGTAGATCTTGTAATCAATTTCGTGTGCATTCATAATTCATTAGGTTGATTGCTGAGTTTTATCGTCAGGGTGCTTATTGCCCCGATGGTAAAAACTCAGGAGGAAAAAAGAATTGAAAACTGAATTTAGGGCTTTGTTCAAGAGCATTGTAAAAATATCGACAAAAGCATCTCACTTTCATACCTGTACTAAACTTTTCAAATGATCATTCCGGAAAAAGTGAAGTATCTAAGCCCGGAATAACTTTTAAAGCATTTTTATAATACAGTTTTTTCAAGATCTCATCGGGGAGATCCAGTCCGTACATTCGCCAAAACGCGTGGTATTTTTTGTAGTAAGGGAAATACTCATCAGCGGTTTCAAGTACCCGGAAATAAGTGTCATATTCTTCGGGATTGTAAGCGTCCTTTCCGAAAAGGACCCGGTCCTGGTATTTCTCAAAAAATTTGTTGGCGTGACGAGGCTGACGTCCCAATTCTGCAATAATGGCCCCGATCTCAACGTACATATTAGGATATTTTTCGAGGAGTGTACTCAACTTATCTAAGTCATTAGCGAACCAGCCCATATGAGCATTGATAAACTTTGTATCGGGATGTTTCCGAAAAATGTCGTGTTGTTCGGCAATGATGGTTTCCCAGGGAGCGGGATTATCCGGCCCGAGTTTACGGTTAGGACGCAATTTTAATTCCAGCCACCTTTCATTTTTTTCATCGTGGGGAGCCCAAAATGATTTGGGATCAGCGGAGTGGATCAGTATGGGGATGCCGAGTTCACCGCATTTTGCCCAAATCGGGTCGATCCTCGGATCGTTGATCTTTATTCGATTGCCATCCTTGTCTGTATTGCGCATCCCCTGGCTTTTAAAGATTTTTAACCCCTTTGCGCCATGCTCTACATCATATTCCAATTGCTTAATCGTTTCCTCGGCCCAATCCGGTTCATCTATGCTGCCCAAGTTGATATTGGTAAAAACTACAATACGATTGGAGTAGTTTTCTTCGGCGATATGATCAGTAATGTCAGATAGTGCTTTTCCGCCCCTTCCGCTCAGGTTCACAATGATCTGCATATTTAAGGTGTCCATTTCCCTAATGAGCTTGTCCAGGTCTTGTTCGGCCAGGCGCCAATGATGAGAATGCACGTCAATAAAAGGGAATTTTGCCGAAGTAACCGGGTTTTCCGGTACCACCAATGTGGAAACAGGATCATATTTTTCGAAGTCCATGACCAATGAAGAGTCTATTTCATAGTTCCTTTGCCCATGAAGGCCAATAAGAATGCACAATTGAAAAACCAACAAAAATACTTTTTTTAGCATAGCCGAATATTTTATCAATAAATCCTAACTACAGGACAAAACTGAAAAAGCATAATATGACTCTTGCCACTAAGCCGATAGCTATCGGCTTAGTGGCTACCAAATATTTTTTGTCCTATAGTGAGCAATAAATTTAAATCTCAAAAGTAAGAATATAGCCTTATTTGGATGTTGAATACTCAATATTTTCGGTTCAAACCTAAAAAAGTTCCATTCTTCTGGCATAAATATTCTTAGCGAACTAAGCTATTCACCCTATTAAAATACTGACAGCCAATCTATTGGACATCCTAAAGATCTAGTGTGGCGTTTTTGGTTTGGTTTTTTCTTCTGAATTAGTGTATGAGTTAGAGAGTGAAAATTGATTGAAAGGTCGTTTTCGGTTCTTTTAAGAACATCCTCCGCTGGATCCTTCCTTCCCCCCAGTTAGTAAAGGATCCAGTTAAAGTTAATATCCATAACTGTTTTGCATTGAAAGAAGGAGGCATTGTGCCTTCTTCTTTGTGAAAATCAGCTGGATATACAATATAGTTTTTCCTAAAATGGGGCTAATAACAAATCATTCTCAAAAGTAGGGTTAGCGTCTCAGGAACTTGCGAAAGTTCAGTTCCTGAGCGTATTGGCTCAAAAGGCTGTGTGGAATTCATACTTCTGAAAGAGGAAACAAATATTCCGCAAAAAATCGTAGACATTGCGATACAAATTTTGCCAAAGATCGGCTTCACCCAAGGCGCATGCTCGTTAGCTTAATTTCTGTCCGTTATTATCCAATCAGCAAGGAACGGAAAATCGAGCGTTTTTTCATAACGTCCATTCCCTTTTCCCACACTATCTGTTTTCTGGTGCCTGAAGTCTGGTCTCTTCAAAAGAGTTCTTTTTCCTGTAGTTATATTATGTATAAATCTCGCAAATTCGTTTGATTATTCGGTAGTGCCTGGGTCGAGTTAAGACAGACTCAGGTACTTTCTTTTTTGAACCTGGTCAAGAAACTCCGGGAATGGACGAAAACTAAAAATTTGCGGTTTTTTACGGAGAAGTCATTGACAGAGCAGATAATGCATATTAAATTTATTTTATAAGTGATTGATAATAAGGGTGTTTTAATTTTCCGGTATTTTGGAACCTGATTTGTAAGTATTTACTAGACTTGTTCGGCAGGTTTGCCACTTGTAGCCGTTTGATGATCCCGCCGAACAAGTCTACTAATCACAATGCAATCTATATGGCTATAGCAGTAGCAACATCTGTTTCTTTCAATGCAAGATCTATCGATCAATATATATTCGATGAATGTCACGCGGGTATGGTTAGTACGCTTTGGTTCGCCAATACTGCTTCAAAAGAGATGTTTCTCAAACACGTTGCGGGTATTGTGGGGGAAAAAGAAGTGATCGTTACCGGAGCAAATATAGGAAACAATAATACGCAATTGATAGATGGTTTACGGTCAGAACTATTCGGCAAGGTTAAAACGGGCACTAAGATTATCGTGATTGAAGGAGCTACTGATGTAGCTGGTTTTCAGGAAATGGTTATGGATCTCAGCACAGATTTCGGTTCTCCTGTTTTTTTACTGAATGATAATTTGACATCCACTTATATCTGTGACAAAGTGATTTGCGTGGATGAAGATGGAGAAATTACTGAAGAATTTAAGCCAGCCTTTTTTTGACACCGCCTTGCAGGTAGGATCTGACAGCCAAAATTTGAATAAATAATTTCACAGTAGTTTAACCTTTTTGTGGATGATAAATTTTGTATTTTCGGGGATAAAGTCAATATTCTTCGAAATACAGGTGAGAAACAAATTTTCGCTTCAAATTTATTAATCCACCAACAGAATGAATCAAAGAAGGTGCAGTGAAATGCAGGAAGTCCGTAAGGCGATAAAAGAAGAATTTCCTCTGTTCCAGCATTTTAGCCTAATTGATGAAGAACACCCCGCTTTTTTTGAATTGCTTAGAGCTAAGATCGAAAGTTTACCCCTTAGGGGATACTTTGCGAAAAAAGTCAGAGATTATCTGGCCGAAGTAAATAAAAGCAGCCCATCTACAGATCTGGATTCGCTTTTTCCGGGGAAACTCCCATTTATCATTGAGTCGGTTATCACAATTCAATATTACCACAATCAGATATTAGACGGAAAAGGCGGCGTAAGTGACCTCGACAGCATTAGGCATAATCTCATTCTGGGCAATCTACTGAAAGACCAGCTTTACCATTATATAAATTCCGTTTGTTCGGAACACCAGGCAGCAATTATCACCACCTACGTAAGGAAAATTTTTCAGTACACGGACCTGGGGCAATACGTTGAGAAAAAGTACAACACTTACCAAAAATACCTGGACGGCATGCTGAATAATTTCCCTTTTGAGCGGGAAATGGAAAAATTTATCAACCTTGAAGCCATTCATTTTTTAATCGGGCAAACGAAAAGAAGAATTGAAAGGGACGCAAAATTCCCTTTTTTGGAACTGTATTATAAAAGGATCTACCTGGTGAGTTCTACACTGTTTAGGCTGACCGTCGAAATGATCAGTAAATTAGGTGGATGGGCAGCAAAAGATAAAGAAAAGTCATTGATCCAATTTGCTGAATATTATGGGTTAATGATGCAATTGGTGAATGATAATTGTGACTGGGTTCCTGAAGAATACGGGCATAAAACCGTCGCAAAAAAAACACATGACGCCTTTAGCGATTTAAAAAACCGTAACGTGACCTATCCCCTTTTTCTGTATTTGGCGTCCGATGAACGCGATACCTCGATCCGGGAATTTTTGGAAGGCGATGCAGATTACATTCCCGAAATTTTGCAAAAAGAGTTTTTTGTGAAAATGATCGAATCGGGCATTATGAAAATGGCCATCGATTTGGGAAAAAAGGTAGGAAAGGAAGGCTTGAAATACCTCGATGTTCATAATAGTCATTGGGAGTTTTTTGAAGATATGGTAAAAATCTCCCAGTTCAATCGATATTATTACCACATAATGAAAACGGAAAAGAAGGTAAGGATTAAATCTTTTTGAATATGAAAGCTCCACCTATTTCAAACCATACGGTAAAGCGGAAGATCATTGCATTTCCCGATGTAGAAAATTTCTACGATATCCTTCAGGATAGGTTGAATTACGTATTGTCGCGATACAACTTTCTGACGGAAAAGTATACCGTATTTATCAATGCATTACCCCGCAAGGTTCCCATGGAAATCAACCGGTTTGAACAGGTATTACTAAATTATGCGGGGGTTCGGATGCAACGTATGATGCTTGAAAGCAAAAACGCTAATCCCCAAACCGAAAAATATTGGCGGGCATTAGAAGAGATGGAACTCACCAGCGAATCGGGTATTGTGAGTTCGGAGTTGTATAAAAAATTCAGAAATGGCGAATACGGGCTGGATAACATTATTGAATCTGCAGGTTCACTATATAATTATTTTAACCTTCATTTGCCTGAGGAAGAAAGGGTAAAACAATTTGACAATAAAGGCCAGTTATACGAATATCACATTTTACGAAATAATGTTGACATTTTCAATTACCGTTATTTTTCATTGCCATTGATCCAATTTGGAGAATTTGATGGAGTAGTGCACATTGTATACAGTGAGGACGACCACCAAAGGATCTTAGATAGTGATCCGAACGGGAACGGATTGCGGGTCACTATTGCAAACATGATCAAATCCTTTAGTTCGCTCTACGAAGGTATTATTTTGGATTGGGAGTTGGTGGGATCCAATGCCGATAAAGAAACTGCCGTCCGTGCTGCCTTGGACCAAGCCATTGATCCGGTATTTTTCGAAACGTTCAATAACAATCCCATTTTAAAGGAACTTGCTTTTCAGGATTTCTACCGGAAGCACGAGCAGTACTACCTTATGCGGTTTGAGCAGACAGACTCCATTTCCTTTCAGCGCCGCCAACAATATCGCAAGATCGCAATCATGTCCATCCTGATTGATTCCTATGCCCACAATGTTACGGCGCATAGTTTAACGGCTTTGGAATGGTGGTTCCGCTTGAGAGCAGAAGGGGTGCGAAGGTACGGAAAAGAAAACTACAGCCGGTTTGCTGATGAATATGCCTACTTACCCGTAGTGGCAAAAGATTCTTTGGCAATAGAACTATATCCTCTGATGAAGTTCCTGCTGGATAAAGGCGCATTTTGGACCGGATTGACCAGGGAGCGCAGTTTTGGGGGAAAGACCAGCAGCTTTTTTAATATCCTGTGGTACGATTTCATTAACAACCCCCTGTACCTGGGTACCATTGCTTTTTCCGAAGGCATCCTGAAGCTCAATATCAACATCGTTATGCTAAAAGAAGTGAGCCATGAGCATAAAGCCTATTATAAAAAGCAAGTATTGGTAGACGAAGACGGAGTGGCACTCGACGGCAATTTTGTGAGTGTTGACTTGAATCAATTATCTTCTTTTCCTTCTAATGGGAGGCCGGAAAAAATCAGTGATTTTGTCATACCAAGTGAAAAATTTCCCGCTTTTGAAAAAGCCTTAAAAAAAGCAAATGCCTTCTTTCCCGGTGGAGTAGTCGGCCGGCACGCTTTTTTCACTATCCTGGAAAATGAGATCAGAAACGTCAAGCACTACCCCAAAGAAGCTATTGAGGAGATGCAGCAGAATGGTCTGACCATCACTATTTCCATTGAGGAAAGTACTTACCGCAAAGGAAAGGCCGGTCAAAATGGCAAAATGGAATATTTTAAGCTTGGTGTCTGGATCAATCATCCTATTTTACTTACGCAGGAGTTGATAGAAAAGCGGATCGTCCGTTTAGGAGAGGATATTATCGACGATGACTCTTTCAAACCCAAGCTCGGAGGTACTTTTCAGGATAAGGTTTGTGCAGCCATGCTTTTCAATAACACCTTTACCAGTGTCCAGGATCAATCGGGTCTTCGCAATAAACGGTTTTATCCCTGGATGAAAGTAGGAGGAAGTTTCCTGGATGAACAGGAAAATGTTTTCCGATATGATTATGAATTAACCTGGCGAAGGTTTACCGATGACCAATACATTGATACCAAACAATATTTTAATCAGCATTTCAAAAAGGGAAAAGGATATTTCAAAAAATTCTTTCACATCTGGAAAGGAGAAGATATTTATAACCTAGATAACGAAGATGAGTTTTCCAGTATTTACGAGAATTATTCCAGGTTCCGGTTTGTGAGTATGCCCATTCATCGCCAGGATCTTTTCTGTGAGGTACGCAAAGAAGGGGTTATTCGTACCATTCACGAGAATGTTAATGACCTGACCAACGCTTACCGCTTATGGTTAAAGAACTGGTTAAAACCACAGGATAAAAATTACCGGGTTAAATTTTCGGTTAACGGGCAACCGGCCGGACATCTTTTCTGGGATGGTTCCAAAACGGCGTTTTTAAATCGTAAAGCACTCAAGCAAGTGCCTAAGGAAGAGCGATCGGTTTTCCTGGATGAAGCCAAAACTCACACGCAGGAAATACACCTGGTGCACGGGAACAGTAATATGAATGGGAAAAGCATCACCTGCCGGTACCGCAATCATGGAATGTTCAAGCAATACTTTCTCAATGGTGCTGAATTGAACAATGCGACCATGGAAGAAGCTTTGGCGTCAGAACTTTTGGAAGTGCTGGCTACCAGGGTAGGTATTTTTGATAATCGTATCGCCAACCGGGTAGAAAAGGGGGTGAATTTGTTGAACCTCGAAAAAGGGCTTAACTGCCGCATCTTCAAAGAAGACATTACTACCTGGAATTACGCCAAAACCTCCTGTCTTCCATTGTGTCATATTCTGGTCGTCCATTTATCCTTCATCGAATCTTTCCGCGACGAAGAGGGTAACAAAATCTATTCAGAAGATAATATTAACGATTTTATTCAGCAGGAGATCATCCAGTTCCGTGAAAGGCCTTCTGAAGATTTTATTCTTGTGCTGACAACTGGGCGTGGAAGAACACAGTGGTGGCGAAGCCTGGAAAAAGATGGCGGCAGCTACGCCTGTTTTACGACCTTCCGGCCCGTAGAGTCGCTTATTGACAGTATCGAAAACGCGATTAACATGGAGGATGATTTTGAATTGAAATACCGCTTAGTGAAGGTTCTGTTCGGTTCTTAAGAGGGCTGATACAGCTTAGTACTAATCTAGATTGGAATGAAAAGAACGATGATCATAGTGTGGAAATGGGAAGATTTAGATCAGGAGCCTATCGAAATGGATCCTGGCTTTCCCGTTCGTGGTACTAAAAAGGATAAGATCGTCAGATTGAATGCCCCAAAAAGTGAAAAAGCTATTGAATATTTGCTTTCTTTAATAGCTCAGATTGCAACGCAAAGTGCGGTCCTGGTTTTTCTACACAAAGAACACGGCTACAATGAAGAGGATGCCAAACGGCTCCAAAGACCGGCACCGGAGACGGTGAAATTCATTCTTTTTGGAGGCGGAGATGATTATATTTATTTCGCCCCCCATGAAGCCGGCCTTCTTGATGATTTTGGCGGGTTTATGGATGAACCAGAATTCGAGTTTACCAGAACCAGACCGGATGGCAGGAAATATTCTACTCTTGGCGAAGCCACTGTTCTAGTAGAAAATTCACAGTCGGGGCGACAGGAGGTCAATCCCTATTATTTCAATAAAGTATGGGAATATTATGACCAGGACTTTTTAAGAACTATTTACCATTTAAAGCATAACCTGTTGAATATCCTCTTTCCCAATTATCTTAACGCTAAAGAAAAAAATCTTTCTATACGCCGGCTGCTTTCTTCCTCTTACGAAGATCAGTTGAAAGAAGTAGAGCTTTTCTGTAATCAATTGGAACAAAAGGAAAGGGACGGAGATTCCGGTACTGACGATCACTCTGCTGAATTATATAGGCGATTAAGGGCAGTTTTACAGCAAAAGATATTGGAGGATACCCCGTCAAAAAACGACCTGAAGGACTTGGAATTGATCAGGAATAGTTTTGATGCCTTACTCCAAGCCAACGCAGAATAACTATGAACGTTTGTTATATTTCTTCCAATCTTGCATTAGCGGAAGCTATTGTGACCAAATACCAGGATGACGGGGTCAATTTCTACGATTTCAGGAAAGTCGCTACCGTTGGCATGCCTGACGCGGTATTGATCATTACCCCGATGTACGTTCAGGACCGGTGGATATCTTACGTTGGTCTTTGGCAGGCCTATTTGTTCAAAAAGTACCCAACTGTTCCTTTTCTCGCATTCAGTTTTGATCAAAATATTGACGATCAGTATTTCGATCTGTTGAAATTACAACCCACTTTTGCGCCTTACCTGGAACAGTCCTACCGTCTAATGAAAAAAGGAGGCAGTACTTCCGTTTTTTTTTACGATACCATCGAGCAGGTCTTAAAAAGATTCTTTGCCGGTCACGGTGACGAAAGTGTAATGGAGGTTTTGTACCAACTTAAACGAAAAATGCACGTGATGGCACGCGAATTAAGAATAGGAGAATGGACCTACGAAAAAATCGTCATTGAATGCCTGGGGCCTGATTATACCATCAGGAGTTGGACTGAACTGAGAAACAGGTGGAATCGCTATGCTGCCTTCTTTGAATTTTCACCATATAAAAATTTGTTTTTTGAAATCGGAGAAAAAATAAATTTGATTAGCCCCTTTTTTGACAAAAAATGTGAAAGAGAAGATTTATTTTTAAATTTGGAATGTGAAAGTGTAATACAATCGATTATTGATACTTTGGCTGAAATTCGAGAAATGTTGAATTTGTGGTCAACGTAAGTAAGTAAGAAAGCAGATTTAACCTGCCTGCCCAGCCCATACGGGCACTATGTGGCTGACTCTGGTCAGGTGTAGGCAGGGACGCCAGACTGCATGAGAGTGGAGGGGAGTAATTTGCGTGTGAACTATCTGTAATCTACAGTCTAACTTAATTCCTTAATATTATTCAAAGAAAAGGCTATCCCCTTATTTCAAAACAAAAAAGCTTTGTAATCCAAAGGGAAAGGTATGGAAGAAAAGCAAATTTACACCATCTTAATTGTTGACGACGATATTGAATTTCACAAGGATACCCGGAATGCTTTGCGCAATCACTATATCTGCGACGGGGCTAATACCATTGAACGTTTTGAAGAAAAAATCCAGGGTACAAATTATGATCTGATCTTGCTGGATCTCGTACTTTCTGAGGACAATACCGAGAAAGTAGGGCTGGATCTGCTGGAAATGATGAAGGAAAAAATGCCGGATATTCCCATTGTTATTATTACTGCTGACGGCAAGGTGGAAACGGTAGTAGAGGCGATGCAAAAAGGGGCCGCTGATTATATCCATAAAGAAAAACTAAACTATGATATTCTGGATAAAAAATTCCGTAATATCATTGAGAACAAAATATTACATTCTGAAAATAATCGCCTGAAAGCAGAAATAAAAAGATTAAAGACCAATGAAGGGGCCCAATATCCCTTTATCGGTGAAACGCCTGCCATCAAACACATCAAAAGAACACTGCAAATAGTTGCCGAAGAACCTAACCTTACCGTATTAATAACGGGAGAGACCGGTGTAGGAAAAGAGGTAGCCGCACGCTATCTGCACGAACACAGTCCCCGCAGAGATAAATCATTTCAGGCGGTGAACCTGTCAGCCATTCAAAAAACACTATTGGAAAGTGAGCTTTTTGGGCATGTTAAGGGGGCCTTCACCGGCGCATCAAGAAGCAAAGAAGGTTATTTTACCCAAGCCAACGGCGGCGTATTGATGCTCGATGAAATTGGAGATATTAATGCCAATATTCAAATCAAATTGTTGAGGTTCTTAGAAACCAAGTTAATCCGCCCGGTTGGCTCTGACAAGGATATCCAACTGGATGTTCAGATTGTGGCAGCAACGCACAAGAACCTTAAAGAAGAAGTCGCAAAAGGGAATTTTAGAGAGGATTTATACCAACGATTAAAAGCAAAAGTGATCGAAATCCCACCTTTGCGAGAGCGACGCGATGATATCCCACAGATCATTCAACACTACCTGGGTAAACAAGGACTGAGTGAGGAAATTATTACGCCGGAAGCAATGGCCCTTCTGTGTAATTACAATTGGCGGGGAAACATCAGGGAATTAAGATACTCCATTGACAGTATGTTGTTGGAAAGAAAAATTTTATCCTTAGGCAAAGTAACACCGGCTTGTCTTCCCCGGGAGATCAGAGAATATTCTCCATTAGAAGACCTTGCCCCTGCTTTCAATAATGGTCATGACAGTGAAGAAATATTAGACCAAAACGGATCGGCTTCTTTAGGCGCTGAAGAAAAAAAAGTGCTCATTGACCTCAACAGTATCGAACAAGCGCTTATCAAACGGAACAAAGTAAAAGGAGATGCCGCAATGGATCTTGGCTACAAATCTTCCGATAATCTGAGATACCGGATCAAGACTTATTTTGATAAACATCCGCATCTTTTTCAAAACTTCCCCACCATCAAAGTCTGTTACAAAAAGGTATTTGCCTGAAATTTATTCGTGTAAACATTGTTAAACGACAATGCCAATCGTTTTTCTACTGAATCCTTAACCATAGCCTATAGTTACTGTTGCCTAGTTATCTATTAACCTTTTAAACCGTCTTGATTATGGGTACAGTTTACTATGTAAAGCGCTTACTCTTTCTGGTAGCGCTTATTTTAGGCTCGTTTTCGTTGCGAGCTCAGGACTGTGTAGCCGACGCGGGGACGTTTGCTTCCAGTCAAATTTGTTTACAAGATGATCAGGCAAAAATCAGTGCAACACCAAGAGGTGATGCTGTTATTCCTGATGGTTATGAAACACTTTATGTCTTAACCTCCGGTGAAGAGCTGGTGATCCAGAATGTGAATGAAGATCCATCCTTCGATGTTGAATTAGAAGGACTTTTCACCATTCACACTTTGGTTTACGATCCTGCTACATTAGATTTAGGCATCGTTGAACTTGGCGTAACGACCGGTTTTGATGTAAATTCACTGATTATCCAGGGAGGAGGGACTATTTGTGCTGCGCTGGATGTAGCGGGAAGCCAATTTAAATTTGGTGAATGCGAACCATCTTGTGAAGCTACTCCAGGTATGTTGGTAGCAGATATGGCTGATTGCTTGCAGGGAGATAATGTAACAATCACTGCGGAAGTAGCGATGGAGCCAACCGTGCCGGAAGGCTTTGAAGTGATCTACGTACTTACTTCAGGTGAGGAATTGGTCATTGAAAATGTGAATGCAGAACCTACTTTTGACGTAGCAGCAGCGGGCTTGTACACTATTCATACTTTGGTATACGATCCGGAAACACTTGACCTGGGCATCGTAGTTCCTGGTGAAACCACAGGAGTTGATGTGAATGGCTTATTGATCCAGGGTGGAGGTGATATTTGCGCTGCTTTGGATGTAGCCGGTGCGCCTTTCAATGTTGAAGAATGTCCTACTTGTGATGCAACACCTGGTATGTTAGTATCAGAAACGGCTGATTGCTTGCAAGATGATAATGTAACGATCACCGCTGAAATTGCAATGGAGCCAACCGTGCCGGAAGGCTTTGAAGTGATCTACGTACTTACTTCAGGTGAGGAATTGGTCATTGAAAATGTGAATGCAGAACCTACTTTTGACGTAGCAGCAGCGGGCTTGTACACTATTCATACTTTGGTATACGATCCGGAAACACTTGACCTGGGCATCGTAGTTCCTGGTGAAACCACAGGAGTTGATGTGAATGGCTTATTGATCCAGGGTGGAGGTGATATTTGCGCTGCTTTGGATGTAGCCGGTGCGCCTTTCAATGTTGAAGAATGTCCTGAGTGCGAGGCATGGCCGGGCACTTTAATTGCTGCTACTGATGACTGTTTGGAAGGAGATGCAGTAACTATAACGGCTGAAAGAACGACCGATACCGTTGTACCGGAAGGTTTCGAAATACTATACGTATTAACCTCAGGAACTGAATTGATCATTGAGAATGTAAATGCAGAACCTACCTTTGATGTTGCCGCTCCCGGATTATACACCATCCATACTTTAGTCTATAATCCAGAGACGCTTGACCTGAGCATTGTCGTGCCAGGAGAAACGACCGGCTTCGATGTCAATAGTCTGTTAATTCAGGGTGGCGGTGACATTTGCGCGGCACTAGATGTAGCTGGAGCGCCATTTAATGTTGAAGCTTGCGAACCTACATGTGAAGCTGGGGCAGGTATGTTAACGGCCGCAACCGACGATTGCTTGCAAGGCGATGACGTTACTATTACTGCCGAAATATCGATGGAGCCAACCGTACCAGAAGGCTACGAAGTGATTTACGTATTGACTTCCGGTGAAGGCTTAGTTATTGAAAATGTAAATGCAGATCCCACCTTTGATGTAATGGCTGCTGGCTTATATACTATTCACACTTTAGTTTATGATCCTGCGACTTTAGACCTGGGCATCGTAGTCCCAGGAGAAACAACCGGTTTTGATGTCAATGGCTTGTTGGTCCAGGGTGGTGGTGACATTTGTGCTGCATTAGACGTAGCTGGTGCTCCATTTAATGTTGAGGAATGCGACGAAATTTGTGAAGCTAACGCCGGAACATTATCGGTAGCTACTCATGATTGTCTGGAAGAACACGAAGAAGTTACGATCAGAGCGAAAAGAGAAACGGACGCTACTGTACCAAACGGTTTTGAATTGATCTACGTATTGACTTCCGGCGAAGAATTGGTGATTGAAAATGTAAGTGATGAACCTTCGTTCGATGTTACTGCTACTGGTTTATACACCATCCATACTTTAGTCTATGATCCTAGCACACTAGATCTAGGCATCGTAGAACCGGGTATAACGACTGGGTTTGATGTGAACGGTTTGCTTATCCAAGGAGGCGGCACCATTTGTGCTGCATTAGATGTGGCGGGTGCTAAATTTAATGTGGAAGAATGCGTGAAATGTGAAGCTGATGCCGGTCTTTTGGAAGCTAAGTACGATCCTTGTTCAGAAGGAGGAAAAGCTACTTTGGAAGCAAGAGTAAAACGTCACCCTCATGTACCAGAAGGCTTTGAGGTAATATACGTATTGACTTCAGGTCATGATCTAGTGATCGAAGATGTAGCCTACCATCCAACATTTGTTGTTAACGGCAACGGTACCTACCGGATCCATACCTTAGTATATGATCCTGAAACACTGGATTTAAGTATTGTAGAGTTCGGAGAAACGACTGGTTTCGACGTAAATCAACTGCTTATTCAAGGTGGTGGTTTGATCTGCGGTGCTTTAGACGTAGATGGTGCACTTTTTGAAGTAGAAGATTGTGACGACGAGTGTTTGGCAGATGCAGGATCACTGAAAGTGAAAAAAGAAGCCTGTATTGAATTCGGTAAAGCAAAACTAAAAGCAGAGATTGTTGACGAGCCCTTTATTCCGAATGGTTACGAGCAAATATACGTATTGACGACTACTGATGACCTGGTTATCCTGGCGGCAAGTTACTTCCCTGAGTTTGAAGTAAAGGAAGCTGGTACTTACCGTATCCACAGTCTGGTATACAACCCCAATACTTTGGATCTAAGCATAATTGAGCCAGGCGTGACGACTGGATTTGATGTGAACAGTTTATTGATTCAGGGAGGTGGCCAGATCTGTGCTTCACTGGATGTCCCTGGTGCCCTATTCCACGTTCAGGTTTGTCCGGAAGCGTGTTTTGCCAAAGCCGGTGAATTGCATCCTATCGGTGGCTCAGACGTTTGTCTGGAACCTGGTGCTTCAACAACTTTAGAAGCAGCAACTACCGTTAATCCAAACGTACCAGCAGGATATGAAGTATTGTACGTATTGACCTCTGGTGAAGGTCTTGTTATTCAGGGCGTGAATGCGGCACCTAAATTTGAGGTTAGC
>CAZHNG010000127.1:0-16867 GCA_964533785.1 uncultured Saprospiraceae bacterium
TTGACGAGGGGGGCAGGCGAAACGGCTTGGCCGGGGAACCTGTCTCTACTCTATTACGAACACTACCACCGGAGGTATGGGCGACGACGCTGCCCGTAGCATCGTTGACACTAATGCTACCACCGCTTGTGTTGAGGTCGAGATCGCCGTTTTGTCCAGAAGCTTGAATACTACCGCCGGAAGTATTAGCGGAAGTGTTGCCGGTGACGTCTGCTAGCTGAATACTGCCGCCGCTGGTCTTCAACTTTTGCTCTCCTTTTACTCCTGCTAATTGAATGCTGCCGCCGCTGGTCTTGAGCTTATTGGACATTTCATTGGGAACAGTTACATTAAAAGAAAAACTGATCCGTTTCCAGGGGTTGGTGTTTATTTTTCTTTTGGTATAGATCTCAATATTGTTGCCATTTTGCTCCATACGGAACTCATAGCCTTCTTTGATATTCTGTACGGAAGGATCGTCACTACTTAAAGTTCTGCCTTGTCTTTTGATGAATACTTCTACATCGACCGTGTTTTGCGACTTGCCTTCAACTGAAATGCTACCCCCGGAGGTAGTAACTTCCATATTACCGGGACCGTTAACGGTGAAGGATTTTGTCAAGGTCGGGTTGCCGTTTACTGCATATTCTGCCTGGTTGAAAATCGCCCCGCCTTTGTCTCCCGCTACATAAAAGGCGAATAGACCAATGGACAAAACGATTAAAACTGCAAAGGATAACTTTTGATTCATTATAATGAGTTTTTAATTGATATTTTCGAGTTGCTTATTTTATTTTAAAGGTAATTTACAGAAAATCAGTCTTATCCGGAATTTAATTAGATGAACTGCGACAGTTTTTAGACCTTGAGTTATCCATGAGGGGTTAAAGTTTAGAAAATCGGTTTATAATGGTATCAAATGTCGAGTGGGGTAGGAGCCACTTTGCCCAAACGGCTGCTTTTTGGAGTGGTTTGGCAACCGTATACCGTCTTTTCAACTTTTTTTGCCCGCAAATACGAACAATTTCCTGAGCCGCCACTTTGACCGGTAAACTGTGGTAGACATCTTCATCGATAGCCTGGTACACTCTCGGGTAGCTTTCTGCGTAAACCGGATCATCCGGATCAATGTCCTGTAATCGTTTCTCGCCGATCGGGGTTTGCATGTCGCCACACCAAATACTGGTACTTTGGATAGAGAATGGTTTGAGCTCCATCCGCCAGGAATCAGATAATAGATCCAATGCAGCTTTACTCGCGCAATAGGCAGAACGATAAGGCAATCCCAAAGCTGCACCTAGAGAGCTGATATTGATCAACTTGCCGGTGCCTTGTTCGCGCATGTATGGAACCACTTGTTTACTAAGGAGTAAAGCGCCGGTTACATTTGTACGCCACAATTTTTCCAAACTATTGACCCGCTGATGTTCCAGTGGTCCTGCTAAACCTATTCCTGCATTGTTCAACAATACGTCAATACGGCCTACTTCTTTGATTACCGTTGCGATGGCCGATTGAATGGTTTCGGGGCTTTCCAGATCCATTTTGATCAGATTAAACGGCAAATCATACTTTTCCGGACTCCTGCTGGTACCGTATACCGTTGCTCCTTTTTCTAAAAAGGCCAGTGCCAGTGCTTTGCCCAAACCTGAAGAAGCACCCGATATCAATATGGTATTATTCATGCGGTTTTTCTTTATTACACTTGGGTAATATACAAATTATTGTCCCTCACTTAGGAGGATTTTTCCTGCAAGCAATCGGTTTTAATCATACCTTTGTACGAGGCCTTGTTTTCAACAAAAAATATCATTTCAATGCAGCATATCGACTCGTCCACAATTCAATTTCTCAAAGACTTAAAAGCCAATAATAACCGGGAATGGTTTAATGAGCATAAACCGAGGTACGAGGCGGCAAAATCCAATTTTGAACAGTTTGTTGACGCCCTTTTACTTGAAATTGCCAAATTTGACCCTAGTATTGCCCACCATAAAGCAAAGGATTGTATTTTCAGAATATACCGCGATGTACGGTTTTCTAAGGATAAATCGCCCTATAAAACACATTTGGGGGCACATATTTCTGCTGCAGCGAAACGATCAGAGATCCATTCTCGTGCAGGTTATTATATACATCTGGAGCCTGGAGATTCTATGCTTGCCGGAGGGGCTTACATGCCTCAGGGCCCATGGTTAAAGGCTATCAGACAAGAGATTGATTACAATGCTGATGAACTGAAGCAGATTTTAAAAGAAAAGAACTTCAAAAAGTATTTTGGCACATTGGAAGGAGAACAATTAAAAACGGCTCCCAGGGGCTATCCCAAAGATCATCCGGAGATTGAATTTTTGCGCTACAAAAGTTTTTTGGCAACGCATAAATGTTCGGATAAGGAAGTACTTGATAAAAATTTTCTCGCGCACAGTGCAAAGGTATTCAAGGCATTGTTCCCATTTGATGCTTTTTTAAATAAATCTATGGATTAATTAATAGCGCATGTTTAACCCAAAACCCATACATCCCGATTTTCATTATTATCTGAATTTGAAAGATCAGCCATTGATCGATTTGTATCAGGATGTTCGGTCTTTTGTTTGGTCGATGTATCCGGAAGCAAATGAGTTGATCTACCATACGCACGCATTGACTTCGGTCTACTCATTATCAAAAAGATTAAGCGATGCCTTTTGTATGATTCCCATTTATTCCAATCATTTGAATCTCGGTTTTCATAAAGGAATTTTGCTAAATGATCCTCATGGACTGCTGCAAGGTACGGGCAAGCTGATTCGCCATATTCCGGTGCAGGATCGGGCGGACTACCGCAATGAAAAGGTGGAGGCACTGGTTAGATCCGCTATTCAATATGCACTGGATGATATGGACAAACCAAGTAAAACCTTCGGAACTATCCTATCAAAAATTAAAAAGTAGCATGCAGTATAAAAAGATCGTTTCTGGAGAAACAGTAATTGAATTTCACAACAACTGGCTAGGTGAGGAAACCGTGATCGTTAACGGTCAGATCGTTTCCAAAGAATATTCAGTATGGGGAACCAATCACTATTTTACAGTCATGGAGGATGGACATCACGCTCGCTACATTTTAACCACTAAGGTGGATGCTAATCTCCAGGTAGTATTGGATCTAAGCCGTAACGGGCTTTTAGTGGAAGAAAATATTCCGGTGAAGTACTCTTCCCAACTCGGAATTCCTAAGAACAGAACCAAGCAAGCCGCCATCACTAAGTTGAATAATTATGACCTGGAGGAAGCCATCGATGAATTCAAAAAAGCACTAAAAGAAAATCCAAAAGATGCGGAAATTTATTTCTACCTCGCTTGTGCTTATTCGGTGTTAGAGCGCACGGATGAAGGTTTTGATGCGCTAAAGACCGCTGTTGCGAATGGACTACCCGATCAGGAAATGATCCTGAACCACGATATGCTGGCTTTTCTGAGAATGCATCCTGCTTTTGAAGCATTTTTGAACAGCGGCTTCACTAGCTACGATAAGAATGATTTAGGGGATGTTTGAATAAGTCTATCCAATAACTGGAACACTTATCAAGTAATTTGACACACTTATTGAGTTTGGCAGACTGTCAGCAATATCTCTTCTATTTTCGCAACGGATTACAAGAAAAAACAAATGCTTACCCCTCAATATTAGCTTGTTGCTTTGAGTGAAACATGTGATTACTATGTAGTGGGATCTTACTGCTCGCTTCATACCCTTGGATACGGTTGCTGCCATGCGAAGCTAATCTTGTCTTTTAGACATTAATCATTTTCTCCCTATCGGACAGTGTATTTAAGTTTACCAAAAGACTATCTATGACCAAAACAGCACAATTGCGGCTTACAGCCAGGCAATTATAATCCCATTTTTTCAACTCATTCCAAAAATGAATTTATGAAGTATTTTACTTTGATTTGTGTATGCTTGTTGATTGCTAACGCCAAAGTATTTGGCCAGGCAACAGAAGGAAACCAGCAGCAGGCCAATTTTTTCTTTGAACAATTCTTGCGGCCACAAGAAACGTTAAGTGAAAAGAAGCAGCGGTTCGCCATCGCCCCAACCTTGAAACATTCTCCCGGCATTGAAGAGCAAATTGAACGTTACCAGCAATTCAAAACAAGGAACGGATCATTCATCGCCTTGCGCAATTCAACTACCAACACCGTTTGGGTGCCGGTACAATTCCACATAGCTAAGAACACAGCCGGCTATGGTGCCATGAGCCCTTATACTTTGTCTTATTATTTCAATCAGATCAATACGATCTTAGCGGATGCAAATGTGCAATTGTATCAGTGCGGGGCGATCAATTACATCGTTGATAACAATATTTACACTCTTCCCCGGGGTAACCGTTCCATTTTAAACGTACATGATGTTGCAGGCGTAATGAACATTTATTTTGTCGACCAATACAGTAATTATTGCGGCGAAGCAGATTATCCCGGCAATGGCGAGCGTATTATTTATGCTACTGATTGTTTTGGTTTTGATCCGGTCACGGTTTTAACACATTTAATTGGTCAATTTTTCTCGTTGTATCCGACGCATGGAACCAGTAGTACCGCTCCGGAATTAGTGGATGGGAGTAATTGCACTACGGCCGGTGATGAAATCTGTGATACGCCGGCAGACCCCAATTTATTCACTTCCGGTTATAATTCCAGCACTTGTGAATACACAGGTACTTTACAAGATGCCAACAATCAGTACTATCAGCCGGATGCTACCAATTACATGTCTTATGCGGCCTGGAGTTGCCGGGATCATTTTACCCCGCAGCAATTGGCCCGTTTGTACAATGGTGCGGTAGTTGACCGGGCCAACTTGACCGGTTGTAACGCGGTGGCTTCCTGTGGTAATCCGATCGATCAATTTCCCTACCAGGAGGGCTTTGAAAACGGTTGGAACGGCTGGGAGCAGACGGATATCGACTATTATGATTTTAGTATAAACAGTGGTAGTACTCCTACTCAAGGGACCGGCCCAACCACTGCTGCTGAAGGCAACAGCTATATTTATTCCGAAGCGACCAACAATTTTGGCGGTACGGCTATTCACAGTCCATGTTTCGATCTGACGAACATTGCACAGCCATCCCTGTCTTTTCAATACCATATGTACGGACAAGACATCAATTTTCTCGGTATCCAGGTAAGTCTTGATGGTGGTTTTTGGTGGTTTGGTACCAATGCCAATAACCTGATCGATGAGATAAACGGTGATCAAGGAAATAGCTGGCAAACTCGTACAGTGGATCTTTCTGCCTATGCTAATGAACCTTCTTTCCGGTTCCGTTTCGTAGCGCTATTGAACAGCGGAGGAGACCTGCAGGATATTGCCATTGATGATATTCAAATAAGCGATGCGGCTTGTTTTGCGGTAAGTGTGGCAAGTACAAATCCCAGTTGTCACAACACCGCAGATGGTACCGCCAGTATTATCATTAACGGTTCGGCTAACAGCACTGATATTGAATGGTCAACGGGCGATATTAACGTGACAGGAATCCAAAACCTGGCGGCTGGGAATTATAGCGTAACCGTCTCAGATAATAATTGTACAGTTGTTGAAAACTTCACTATTACTGCGCCGGATAGCCTTTACGTCCATTTACTCAGCCAGGAAGTGACAGCAAGCGGTAGTACAGACGGTGTAATTGAATCTGTTGTTTATGGAGGTTCATTTCCTTATACTTATGCCTGGTCAGACAATAATGTTACCGATAGTTACCGTTTAGGCATTCCGTCGGGCAATTACATTGTTACGGTTACCGATGCGAATAACTGCTCGGCCTTAGCTGACGTATTCGTCGACGTAAATACAGCCTGCAGCGGCACTATAAGTAATTGGCCCTACCACCTCGATTTTGAGACTGGCACCCGTTTATTCAAACAAAGTAGGGAAGATAATCGCAACTGGAAAAAGCGCAGTGGCCCAACGCCAACCAGTGCAACTGGCCCGAACCAGGCTGCAGAAGGTACCTACTACCGGTATATTGAATCTTCAGGAAGGAGCGGTCATCCCAACAAAACCGCCGTATTAACGACCAAAAAATGCCTGGATTTATCGAGCTTGAATAACCCTGTGCTCACATTCAAGTACCACATGCAAGGGACTAATACCGGCAGTTTGAGTGTCCAGGTCAATGAAAATAATGGAGGATGGAAAAGTAGTATCTGGCAAAAAACGGGAGAACAGAGTAATGTCTGGCAACAAGCATTAATTGACTTGAGCTCTTACCAAAACAGTTCATTGCGGATCCGCATCGTGGGTGTAACCGGAAACGGACCACGCAGCGATATCGCTATCGATGACCTATGGATCAAGTCGGCCAATACAAACCTTTTCATTCCTGAAAAAACAACCCTGGAAAAGGCACCGGTACAAACAGCAGAGGTATCATTCACTACTTTGATATATCCAAATCCGGTTAGCGATATTCTAAATGTTTTCTTTGAAAACAGAGGAGAGGAAACCCGGCAAATCACCATAAAAGATAGTTACGGCAGAAGGATAAAAAGTCTGCAATCTGTTGATCAATCGCTTTCAATCGATCTTTCTGAGTTGCCAATAGGTATATACTTCCTTTCCATTCAATCAAAAAACAAACTTACTGAAACAAAGAAAATAGTCGTTTCACGATAGGTAGGTATTTGAATTTTAGTCCTGACGATAAATGTCAGGACTAAATCAAAGCACGATAATCCTCTTCAGCAACCAAAGTTCTGTCCTTGCAGCGGATAACCCGTGCGGGAAACTCTTCAATGACCCGGTAATCATGAGTGGCAAACAGAACGGCGGTATTATTATGGAGTGCCAGTTGACGCATAAGGCTTAGAATTTCATAGGAAGTTTCCGGATCGAGGTTGCCGGTAGGTTCATCGGCAATGATCAAGGAAGGTTTATTCAGTAAGGCTCTGGCGATGGCTACTCTTTGTTGTTCCCCACCGGATAACTGGTGGGGTTGCTTTTTGTTGGTGCCCTGAAGGTCTACTTCCTGAAGTACTTCATCAATCCGGGCGCGTATTTTTTTAGGAGAAAACCAATCCGTAGCTTTTAACACAAACTTCAGGTTTGCTTCTACGCTCCGGTCTTCCAGAAGGTTCAGGTTTTGAAAAACAATACCCAGTTCGCGACGTAAAGCGGGGAGTTGTTTTCGCTTCAGTTTCTTCAAATCAAAACCGGCAACTACTCCTTTCCCTCTCTTCAAAGGCAAGGCACCGTAGAGCGTTTTTAAAAGGCTGGATTTTCCGCTTCCGGTCCGGCCGATCAGATAAGTAAACTCACCTTTATAAAGTTTGAGGTTGATCTTTTCCAGTACCAATTGCTTGCCTTGGTATATGGAAGCGTCTTTGAGGTCGACAATTACATTGCTCACTATTCAGGATTTTGTGAGGGAAAGTACGGTATTTTGCGGACATTAACAAATTGTTGTAATTTGAAGGCTATTAAAATTTACTGCTATGCTCAAGATTGCTATTGTACAACAACGACCTGCTTATAATCAGCTCAATGAAAGTATTGAAAAGGCAAAAGTTGCTGTAAAAGAAGCCGCTCGGAAAGGGGCCCAATTGATTAAGAAGGATGTTTTTAGCTTTCAGGTGAATAGAGAAAGGAAATAATAACTTTTAGCCCCGGAGTTTCAGTCTGCCCTCCAGTGTCTCACTTATTGCCTTCCCGCCACGTTTCAATCTGTTCTCGCAACGCTGCAAATACCGCTTCAACGTCATAGTTTTTTTCGGAAATCACCTGTGTTTTGTTTTTCTTTTCTTCAATGATCAATAAACGGGTGGAGGCTAAGGTAATATTTCGATTGACCATTGATGTTTGTTCGTCATCTTCCAGGGATGCTTTTAAGATATCTTCAAATGACGAGGCACCGTAGGGGGTGGTTATGCTGTCAGCATATATCTTTATAGCGGACAATTTTTGGAAAGACAGATAGCTGAACCAGGCGGTACTCCCGGCGATCAAAAAAATGAAAAAACAAAACATGGCAGCGGCCAACATCCTGTTTTTTCCCCAGGAAGACTTTTTGCGCCTTGCATAAAGTAGGATTGAAACCAGCAATAAGACCGTCGCTACTCCCAGGCTTAGCAAAAAGTTTTTATAATCTGTCGAATTTACCGCTTCAAACACATAGATGGGATCATTCATCTTTGTTATCGATTATTTGCATGAATTCAAGAAAAATAGTGTTGAATAAACCGGATGAATCACTGTGGAAAAATGCTTCATTTTGGTTGGATCTTAGGATAAAGGAGTGGTAGTCCAATGTATCGAGGTAGCAATCGACCACTATACTATCTCTATCGTTTTCCGTCCATAATTTAATCGTTTGTTTGGGGATTTTTTCGGTACTGAGTTCATCAAAGTCATCCGCAAAGTTTCGGCTGGATATGTTGGTTAGTCCTTTGAAATACTTTTCTATTGAAACCGAATCAACAGTTCTCGGTTCATTAGTATACCATTGCTGGTCCTTTTTTAACAGTTCGTGTATCACAGAATCTTGCACGCCAAAGCGGAGGTGGTCAATGTCCTGGTCCGATGGTAGTTGAATTAGTTTAGGAGACCGGAAAGGAGTAATATCCGTAAGAATTGCAGCAATTTCTTTTCCATTTATTTGATAAACTTCATTTTCACCATTCAACCGGATATACCGAAGCCTGGTAGAATCCGTTTGGTCCGTACCCAGGTAAAAATCCTCTAATACTTTTAATTGGTTAAATACTTTGATATGGGTGCCGGTTTCATTACCAATCCGGTATTCTTTCCATGCTTTAGAAGAGCTAGTGACGATGTGGCTGGTTTGAATTTGTGATACTGAGTTCAGTACAGACTGTACAGGGTGGGGCAGGGCCTTAACGCTAATTTGTCCGTTCGAGGCTATCCATCCGACGGGTTCACGGGTAAGGGTGATCTGTTGGGCGCCTTTGGTGATGGTAATAGAACTAATAGCTGCCGTGTCAATATTGATCAAATCGACCACGAAGGCATTACTTTTTTCAGGCATCCATACGCTCCAAATACTGAAGATGGCGAATGCGGCCAATAAAAGGATCAATAAGCTTCGTGGTCTCATAGTAGTGGTGTTATGGTAGTTTTGTTGCTATCTATTGACGTTGCTACAGCACATTCAATACCTTATACCCAGTAGTTTCCAGAAGATAAATCGTATTCATTAGCTTGATGACCAGTAAATTTAGTGTCCAGCTTCTAACGTCTAGTTGTATTAGTTTTTAAACTTGGGGCGATTCTTTATGAGGTTATGAGGTTATGAGGTTATGAGGTTATGAGGTTATGAGGTTATATGGTTATAAAGTTATATGGTTATAAAGTTATATGGTTATAAAGTGGGATAGTTCAATCAAGTGTGTCTATTAGTTAAGAAAATAGGTTACAGGAAAGCTTTTCTTTCCTGGGAGGCGCTTGGCGCCGCTTGGAGGCCGTAGGCCGGAAAGCGGCGCCAAGCGCGCTCATTTCTCTGCCAGGTGCCGGGTATACCTTTCGCCGTACATCTCGGCCAGGGCCCTTTGGATGGCTTTCCATCCGTAGGCTCTTTTTTTCCAGGACTTCTTGTTGTGCATCAGGCTCAGGTAGATTTGTTTGACCAGGGCTGTGTCAGAAGGCCAGGCCGCTTTCCCCTTAATGAGCTTGCGAATGATCCGGTGTAGAGCTTCCACAGGGTTAGTCGTATAGATCATCCGGCGCATCTCTTTGGGGTAATCCATAAAAGCCATCAGTTCTTCCCAGTCCTTCTCCCAACTGTCTACCAGCCGGCTGTATTTGTGTTCCCAGTCCACTTTAAAAGAAACCATCGCGCTTCGGGCTGCTTCCTTAGAATTAGCGGTGTATACAGCACGTAAGGCCTTTCGCACTTCTTTGCTGTCCTTGTCATCGACAAAGCGCGTGGAACTACGCACTTTGTGCACAATGCACTTCTGAATCGTAGCCAACGGGAAAACCTCTGAGATCGCTTCGCTAAAGCCACTCAAGTCATCAGTACAGAAAACCAGGACGTCTTCTACGCCCCGTTCTTGCAAGTCCTCCAGTACCATACCCCAGCGGCTGGCGCCCTCGCTCTCATTGATGTACAGGCCTAGTAAGTCACGCTTACCCTCTGCATCAATCCCGTACACCGTGTAAAAAGCACGGCTGCTATAGCGGCCCTCGTAGCGCACTTTGAAGTGTACGGCGTCTAAGTAGATAATCGCATATAAAGGGCGTAAACGCCGATTACGCCACGCCTGGATCTCGGGAAGCACCTTGTCCGTAATGGCCGAGATCTTGCCTGCTGAGACGAATAAGCCGTACAGCTTTGACAATAGCCGCCGCACATCTTCCACTGAGTTGCCCTGGGCGTACAAGGCAATAATCTGCTCATCTACCCCACTGGATAGCTCGCCTTGGCCTTTGCCAACCAGCTCCGGTTCAAAGTCCGAATTACGGTCTCTCGGCGTGCGGATCGACAGCGGGCCGGCAGCCGAAAGAAGCTGCTTTTCCGTATACCCATTGCGCTTATTTTTCCGCTCACTGGCTCGTTCTTCATCCAGAAACTCTTCTACTTCGCCTTCCAGCATCTTGTTCACCAGAGCCTGTAGTAGTTCGCTAAAAACACTATCCTCGCTCAACAGCGGCTGCTTCGAATACAAATGGTCCACCATCCGCTCTCGAAGTTCCCCGTCCGGTATCAATTCTTCTAGTTTCTTGTTCTTCTTTTTCTGCTTCGCCATAATTATCGTGTGTTTGCGTTAATATACACAGACACACTTTAATGAACAGTCTCGGAGTATTTTTACATAACCACATAACCACATAACCACATAACCACATAACCACATAACTACATAACCACATAACCACATAACCACATAACCACATAACCATAGCCCTAAAGTTATACTTGACGCGAAGTGGTTTGGTACTTCCCAAACCTACTTCGCGTCAAGTACGATATATTAAATCGAGTAATACTACCCCCAAGTCAAAGGAGCAATACATCTAATGCCTAATAGACTTGTCTAGACGGTGTATTCAAATTGGAAAAATGAGGAATTTTTATTTATATCATTACTCCCGATAGCGATCGGGATTGAAGCCGCCTAGCATCGCTAAGCAATGAAAAATTCGAATGATATAGATAAAAAGGCCCATTTTAACTTTTGAAGACACTGTTTAGACAAGTCTAATATTTATACATTGAACCGGAAATGCATCACATCTCCGTCAGTCACCAAATACTCTTTGCCTTCAACGCCTAATTTACCGGCTTCTTTTACCGCTTGTTCAGAGCCTAGGTCAATATAGTCCTTAAATTTGATCACTTCCGCGCGAATAAAGCCTTTTTCAAAATCACTGTGGATTACTCCTGCAGCCTGTGGAGCTTTCATTCCATCAGTTATCGTCCAGGCCCTTACTTCTTTTTCACCAGCGGTAAAATAAGTAATGAGGTTAAGTAAGTTGTAACAGGCACGGATTAACCGGTTCACGCCTGGCTCTTTCAGTTCCATGGCTTCCAGGAATTCCCGGCGTTCTTCAGGATCTTCTAACTGGGCAATTTCTGCCTCAATACCGGCACTGATCAGTATGATCTCGGCCTTTTCGTTCTTTACTGCTTCAGCAAAGCGTTTAGTATGCTCATTCCCTTCGTGAACGGCATCTTCGTCGACATTGCAAACGTACAGAATGGGTTTGCCCGTTAGCAGCATCAAGGATTCAATGAGCTCCGCCTGTTCTTTGTCGTATTCAAAAGTACGGGCAGGTTGCTCACTTTCCAGGTGCGCTTTCAATTTTTCCACTACCTCAATGTTCTTTAAGATCTCTTTGTCACCCCCCTTCGCATTTTTACGTAGTTTTTCCAGCCGTTTTTCAATAGTTTCAATATCCTTCAGCAACAGTTCAGTGTCGATGATCTCTTTATCTCTGACCGGGTCTACATTGCCGTCCACGTGAATGACGTTGTCGTCTTCGAAGCAACGAATAACGTGCACAATAGCGTCAACCTCCCGGATATTGGCTAAAAATTGATTTCCTAAACCTTCTCCCTGGCTCGCTCCTTTGATCAATCCGGCAATATCTACAATTTCTATGGTGGTAGGTATTACTTTTTGTGGATTCACGATGTTCTTTAATTGATCCAAACGAGGATCGGGAACCGTAATAATACCAACATTCGGATCTTTGGTAGCAAATGGATAATTGGCCGCCAGGGCTTTAGCTGAGGTCAGCGCATTGAATAGCGTAGATTTACCTACATTCGGCAGGCCTACAATACCGCATTTCAATCCCATAATAACTTAGTAGTTAATAATATTTTGTAATAAATAGCTATGATTGTTTTTCTTCATTTCTGAAGAATGTAATCAACAAGCAAATGGTTTAAAAAACCGTAAAATACAAAGATAAATACAATGAATTTTCTTGCCCATACTTTTCTTTCCTGTCGTGATGAAAAAATGCTGATTGGCAATTTTTTGGGTGATTTTGTCAAAAACAAAGATATTCCGCACTATGAGGAAGGTATTCAACAAGGGATTTTCCTACATAGAAAAATAGATACTTATACGGATAACCATCCTTTGGTGAAGCAAGGAGCGCGAAGGCTATATGCAGCGCATGGCAAATACGGTTCGGTGATCATCGATGTTTTTTACGATCATTTTCTGGCGAAGAATTGGTCAAAATACCACCATAATACCCTGGATGACTTCACCAAGCAAGTTTATCCGGTATTTTTGAATTACTTACCCATTCTGCCCCCTAAGCTTCAAAACAGGTTACGGTCTATGGTCGATGATAATTGGTTGGCTCTCTATGCTGAACGATCGGGGATTGCCAAAGCTTTGAACCGGATGAGATCAAGGCTCAGCAGACCGTCTTTATTTGAAGGGGTAATGGGAAGCTTTGACCGGGATTATGAACTACTTGATGCTGAATTTCAAGTGTTTTTTCCGGAATTGATGGTTTATGTGGAGCGGGAGTGTTGGTGTTGAGTTCAATCAAGTGATTTTTTAGTATTCAAACCAGAATTTTTTCACAATTATGTTAATAACTTTCCGTGTTATAATTTGTTTTTCTAAAAATTTAAAACTTTTTTTGTCTTTTAAGAGAAAATTTAAGATGAGATGAAAATAGTAGCGGAATTATTACTTGGAGATTGTCGTGAAATGTTGGAAAAAATACCAGATAGCTCGGTTGACCTTATTTTCACTTCTCCTCCTTACGCTGATCAAAGGAAAAACACCTACGGCGGAATTCATCCAGATAAATATGTACAATGGTTTCTCCCAATTTCCAAGGAATTATTCAGAGTTTTAGCTCCTAGAGGTACTTTTGTTTTAAATATTAAGGAAAAAGTAGTAGCTGGAGAACGCAGCACCTATGTCATGGAATTGATTATTGAAATGAGGAAACAAGGATGGCTTTGGACAGAAGAATTTATTTGGCATAAAAAGAATTGTTATCCAGGTAAATGGCCAAATAGGTTTAGAGATGCATGGGAGAGGTTGCTCCAATTTAATAAGAATAAAAAGTTTAACATGTACCAGGAGGAGGTAATGGTACCTGTGGGAGATTGGGCAAAATCCAGGCTAAAAAAATTGAGTAAAACTGATAAAACCAGGGATGAATCAAAAGTAGGAAGTGGTTTCGGTAAAAATATTTCGAATTGGGTAGGGAGAGAAAAAGTATATCCAACAAATGTTTTGCACTTGGCTACAGAATGTAGCAATAAAAAACATAGTGCGGCATTTCCAGAAGGATTACCTGAATGGTTTATTAAGTTGTTCACTCAACCAGGAGATACTATTTTAGATCCTTTTATGGGTTCAGGAACTACAATTTCTGTTGCCCAAAGGATGATGAGAAATTCTATAGGTATTGAGATCAAGCCAGAATATTTTGAGATTGTGAAATCAGAAGTAGAACCAGTTAAACTTTTTCTTCTTGAACCTGAAAAAAGTTATGGAAAGTTTAAAGTACTCTGAAATTGTGGATTATGTTGAAAAAAACATAAGTGCATTTCATGAAAAGCGGATTGAACGATTAAATAAATTGAAATTAAAAACTGTCCTTAGAAAGAAAAATCCATACCTATTCAAGGCTAAAAATGTTTTATCGGCAAGTGATATAGTAGAAAGTATCTCAAGCGCTTTTATATCTTCAAATGAAGAAACGATTTTTGGTGATTGGCTAGAAGGCTTGGCTATTTTTGTAAACAAAAAAGCTTTTGGAGGGTGGAAGTCTGGGATTAGAGGAATTGATCTAGAATTTGACAAATCCAACATTAGGTATATTTTTAATATAAAATCGGGGCCGAATTGGGGCAATAGTAGTCAAATTGCAAAGATGAAGTCTGATTTTACTGCTGCGAAAAGAACATTAAGAACCAGTAACTCGAAAATAGTGGTAGTAGCAATAAATGGGTGTTGTTATGGTAAGGATAAAAGACCTGATAAAGGCGAATATTATAAATATTGTGGTCAAGAATTTTGGGCATTTATTTCTGGAAATGAAAATTTATATACTGAAATCATTGAACCATTAGGTCATAGAGCAAAAGAAAAAAACGAAGCTTTTCATGTTTCCTATACGCGGATGATTAATAATTTCACTAAAGATTTTATTGAATCATTTTGCAAATCAAATGGTGATATCAATTGGGAAAAGCTAGTAGAGTTTAATTCAGGCAAATAAAAAATTGAAAAAAATTTTCTTCCTACCCCTCGAAGTGAAACGAAATCGTAAAAGTTCGCGATAACAACTTTTCCAATACCCTGGATTCTTCCAGATTGTCATTAAAAATGAGCGTATTTCCGATACCGTGGGAAATCTTAAATTCCGGCGAAAAGATAAAATAGGGGAAGAAAAACTGAATGCCGGCACCATATTCGAAACTAAAATCATTCGGAGAGACTTTAACAATGGTTTCCGCTTGCCGGGTTCGGGAATCGCTCGCTACGTCGAAACCGTATTTTACACCCGCAATAACGAAGAGCCTGATATCGTGGAAAGGAGCGGATTTATACCTTACCTGAAAGGGCAGTTCTACAAAAACGGATTCAACAGTGTTGATATTAAATGGAATATCCCGGCTTTGACGATCGTACTGGATGTTGCGTTCAGCAAAAGAGAAAGTCGGTAAAAAGCGGATATCAAAATAGTCGCCAATCTTTAAATTGGTTACGATTCCAAGGTTAAAACCCGGACCGCTGAGACCTTCAATGGCATTGATACTGTCGGTTTGAATAAATTCTTTGGATCGGAACGGCCGGAAAACCGAGTTGTTGTAACCAAGAGTAATGCCAAAGTAATAGGGCTTCTTTTGAAAATCACTGAAGTTGTAATTGTCGCCAGAACTAAAATTTCTCTGCCCGTTTACGTTAACAGAAAACGCAAAAAACAAAATGAACAAACCAATTACTTGGTACCCGTGTAGATGGAACAAATGCCGAAACTTAATCTGATGCATTGGCTTGATTGATAACCAGTTTTTGAAAGAATGGTGAGGAATTCATCGCCTTCTGGAAATTGCTGTACAGAATCGTGCAGGTATTGATATGCCTTAGGATCCTTTGATCCCAATTGCCCAATTTGTGGGAGAATATACCTGAAATAGACGCTAAAAAGCTGTTTCAAAGGGAAAACAGTTGGCTTGGAAAATTCCAAAATGACCACTTTCCCGTCTTTTTTCAGCACCCTTAGCATTTCTGCCAATCCTTTTTCCAGATTCTCGAAATTCCTAACACCAAAAGCAACGGTAATTGCATCGAAGGTATTGTCTTCAAAAGGAAGATTTTCAGAATCGCCGTGTTGCAGATCGATCGTTTTGTCCAGGGATTTTGTTTTTATCTTTTTTTGGCCAAAGCGAAGCATTTCTTTGGAAATGTCGATCCCGGTTATCTTTTTCGGTTTCAGTGTTTGAGCAGCGGCAATGGCTAGGTCTGCCGTACCCGTTGCGACGTCTAAAAGGCGATGGATAGTGTGACCGCTTAATTGTTGCAATGCTTTTTTACGCCAGATTTTGTCGATCCCCAAAGAAAGGAACCGGTTTAAAAGATCATACCGGTGCGCAATATTATCGAACATACGCGATACCTGCTCTTTTTTGTTCTCCTGATCATTATATGGTTTCACTTCCATGTTGTAGAATGAATAAATAATTAATTTTGCGCAGATTTAATTAACAAGTGCAAAACAGGAAGTTGTATGAAAAGGTTTATTTTACCGATGGTTATACTAGCGTCAGTGTCGTGCGCTAGTGATCAGAATCAAGCCGCCGCCGCTACGGAAGAAAATGAAACGGCTGCACCGGCAGCTACCGCTCAACCTAAAGATCCAAACGCCCCCGTCGGAACCATTACCCTGATGGCGGATCGGCAAAAGGCTACCGAAGGCAACGAAATTTGCGTGCCGATCCGGGTGGGGAATTTTAATAATATACTCTCTACCCAATATACCGTCAGCTGGGACCAGGCTGTCCTTACTTATTCTACAGTGAAAGATTTTAAATTACCTTATATGACGGCGGCGAATAATTTCGGGGATGTTCATACTGAGAAGGGAAAGCTGACTTGTTTGTGGATCGATAATTCCCTGAAGGGCGTCACATTAGCCGACGGCGCGAAAATATATGACATCTGCTTTGTCCCTAAAAAGGGATCAGCTGGTAAGTCCAGCCCTATTCAATTCGTAGAAGAACCTACACCGTTTGAGTCCGTTAATACTCAGGAACAGATATTATCCATTATTCCGGTAGAAGGAGTAGTGGAGATAGAGTAGAGTGAATTATTTTATGGAAAGACTTTAAAACTAGACTTTTGACGCTAGACTCTAGAAGTTAGACTAAAAATTCTAACTAAT
>CAZHNG010000128.1:0-16670 GCA_964533785.1 uncultured Saprospiraceae bacterium
TCTATCTCACACCGCGGGCTGCTTGGCAAATTCCCCGGACCTGTCTGTCGTAGCTTTAGCGAAGACAGAGGGATTGAATTTGCCTAGTCCCGCAGAAATTGCGGGATTGGTTCTTTTGGGGCGATGCCAAAAGAACATTACACCAATCTCAGGCCTGAAAACAGATGTTCAAAACCTAGAAAATATAAAGCTTTAGTCCAGTGAGCTTTATGTCAAACGATAAAATTTATTTTAATGGAAATAAAACAAATCTTGTGTATGCAGATTAGGATGCCGCAAGGCAGGCAGGTTTGCGGGCCTTTGCCCGACTGAGTCGGGGTGATTAATTTTGCCATTGTTTTTTAAGACTTACTTTTGATACAACCTCAAATTAGGATTAAATGAAAGTCATAATGATGATAGGTAAGTTGACAGCAATTCTCAATTTGACTAAGAAAGATGAAATTGAGAATTGCTGCTAAATGATCTATATAAGAGTGATAGTCCTATTGAGGTAACCGGTTTTTCTTAGCTTCCCGGATGATTTTTTTAGCCAACTCGAGGATTGTGGTATCTTGCAGGTTAACGATACCTCCGTCCGGGCCCGGCTGGGTGTGTTTATCTACGATATTGCCTTCCTGGTATTTTTGGGCGCCAAAATAATTTCTTACCGTTTGTTCACCTACCTGGAGTTTTTCGGCGATCCTTTTAATGCTTCCGGCAGGTAGTTCGTGCTTGATCTTTCGCAAGGTGTTAAAGGAGATATTCATAGCTCGGTAAATTTTGTGAAGTAATGAAGGCGATTGTGTTTTCTTTTGTAATATAGGAAAATGACGGAATATTTACAAGGAATATTCGGTAGAAAAGAAGAGGACGTTTTTTAGGCTGAGGTTGAGCATGGACTTTGGGTGTCGGCACCTTGCTCAACCTCAACTTCTAGCTTAAAATTTAGCAGAAATACCCGCCAGCGCATTGATGCCATAAATCGGATACCGGCGCCAGCGCTGCCTTTTATTATTGGCGAGGTTATTCACCTGTAAGAAGAGGCCAAATTTTTCGCTGACGTCGTATTCTGCGCCAACGCTGATGTCCAGTAAGGCATTTAGATTTTGGGCTTGACCTTCTGCATCCAGGTAGGGTACGCCGTTTTCGAGGAATAATTCTCCTTTTAGCGTAAGCTGGTTTTCGAGGGTCGTATAGGTAGCACCGACATTCAGGGTAGTTGCCGGCAAATGCCATGCTTTATCTTGCGTAGAGGGAGAATAGATGTTTTGGGTTAGCGTCCCTGTCAGTTCGAAACCTTCAAAAAGCGGTGCGCTGACGGTCGCGGAGATCGCTACAATGTTGACTGTGTCGTACAAAACATCAAACCTTGGAATAGAATCCAAGTCGTTACCTAAATTGAATAAAGCCAGGTCATCAACGGTTTTATAACCAACTTGTCCTCTGTAGGTAATACCCTGAAAGACGCCTTTAACACCACCGTACAGGTGATAATAACTGGAGTTTCGCACATTGATGCGCGATTTAATAAAAGGATTGTAATCAGTAAGGTTTTGAAAGTTGTTTTTCTGTAGTGACCCTTCTGCTCCAACAAAGGCGCCGATGAGATTATCGGCGAATTGGGCAGAAAGCTCTACGTCGGGATAAAAGAAGTATTCATCATCGTGCGAGGCAACGTTAGCACCGACCTTAGCGGTAAAATTTTTTCCGTGGTAGGTGTAATTGGGATTAAGGTAAAAGTTGTGCAGGTTTTGCGTACTGGTGTCCCGGAAAAAGGTGAAGTCTGTAATCAAATTAACGGTTAAGGGGTGAGCATCACCGAACCATTTGGTTCCCGTCAGGTTGACCACCAGTCCCGTTTCCCTGGAACCGTAATCATCTTCCATAAAATAAAAGTCGAAGCCCGCATCGTAATTGAAATCTGCAACGGTGCGTTCTCCATTGAAAATACTACCACCCGCCGTAAAGGTGGAGAAGCTTTGCTTAACCTGTTCACCGTCGAAAGCATAGAGGGTAGTATCCAGGTCGTCATTAATATCATTGTAGCCGTAGAAAAATACATTATCAATGGTGTAACCCAGGTTGCCGTTTACCGCAAATCCTGGTTCGAAGTAGTACGTTCCGTCGGCTTTAGCGGTAGTATAAGAAAAAGATTGGTTTTCAATCTGGCGGTCATTATTGGCGGAATGATGAAAAGCCGAAATACCGAAATCTAGATTATCTTCCGTCACAACGTTGTAAGAGCCATCGAAGAAAAAGGAGGTTGGAAATCCGGCTCCGGCTTTTACGAAGCCCCGGTAGCTGTCAGCCAGCGCATCTCTCCGCATAGCCAATGGTCGGATCTTTGGAGGTAAATATTCTACGTTGAGGGTATATTCATTTATGCTGTAGTTTTGCCTGCGCGTGGCCGTATCCAATGCCGGAAGTAGAGGGATAATATCAATTCTTTCCGCATCCAACAAACGGGCATCGAAGTCTTTGATGACTTCTACTTGTTCAGTTGAAAGGTCGCCCTGGGCAAACGTATTGCTAACAATGAGAAAACAACCGATCAAAAATATTAGAACAGATTGATTTTTATTCGACATGGTTGGTAATTAACGGTTAATAAGTTTTAGTTCTTTGTTTATTTTACTAAAGTGATCAGATAGATAGCATTCACAATCCTACACAGTAGTAGTCTAGCGTCAAGAGTCTAGCGTCTTAATCATTATTATTCCCGGTTCCTTCCTCCATTTCCAAAAGGTTATTCTGAGGGTTGGAAGGTGCCAGCCTGCTGGCCCGGTTGATCTGGTTATTGATTTGATTCAATTTAGCTTGGGCAATGTCAACGAGCTCCTGATCGCCATCGTAATTTTCGAGTAGGGCTTCCAGTGCTGCTCTGGCATTGTACAAATCACCTTTTTCGGCCAATACGTCAGAAAGCAGGATCACACTTTTAGCTACCCAGTAAGGATAAGCAGAACTTTCTTTGTTGGCATTGATCAGTAAGGTTTGTGCCGTCTCCAGGTCGCGCTGCAAATAGTAAACGTATGCTTTCAGGTAACGGGCTTCTGCCGTTTGCTCGTTGTCGCTATTTTCTATTACGCTTTCGAAAGCATTAAGGGCATTGTTGTATTCTTGCCGGTCAAAAGCAATTTTTCCGATGTAAAACTGAGCCGTTGCTCTTTGTAGTTGGGATGCATTGGGACTATTGGCAACCTTACCTGCCAGGTCGTAAACAGCATCGGTATTGTTGATTCGGTATGCGCTCCGCATGGCCCCCAATTGAGCCTCGAAACGCAGGTCTTCGGAGTTGGCCGACAATTCCAGTTGTTGGTATAGGTCAAAGGATTTGGCAAAATTTTGCTCGTAATTATAAGCGATAATGGCGGCCTTTTCGAGGGCCTTTAAATAAAACCGGCTATTACCGCGACTGACGACCTCTTCGTAGTCGCGCAGTGCATTAGAATATTGACGCAGCACACTATACGATTCGCCACGGTGGTAATAAGCTTCCAATACATATCTGCCCTGAGGAAAACGGGAGAGGTAATCGCTGTAGGCAACGACCGCCCGGTCATAGTTCGCATTTTCAAACTGAGATTCTGCGGCTTTGAAGTTGATAGAATCACGGGCAAAGTTATCGAGTTTATAACCCGGAATAGTTTCCAAAAAGGCAAAGTACTCATCCGCTTGGCCCAGGTCATCCACGTAAATTTCCTCCAGGGCTGCCAGGGCTAAATTCGCTTCACTGGAAGTAGGGTTATTATTGAATACTTGTTTGTAGTAGTTAATAGCCAATTCCAAATTATTCAGATTGTAATTGATCAATCCGAGTTTGATGAGCGCTTGGTTGATAAGGTTGCTGGTGCTGTAATCTCTCACGAGTCTTTGTAGCGGGGATAGTGCTTGTCGCAACTGGCCGATTTCCTGATAAGTGCTACCCAAACTAAGCAATGCTTCATCGGCGTACTCGGAATTGGGAAATTCATCGGCGATGGTTTCCAGGGCCAGGATCTTATCCGTAGTCCTTCCTCTTAATCCTTCGATAAGTGCCTTTTGGTAAATCGCATATACGTAATTAGAATACTGTTGATCGATGGCCTGATCATAGTACTGGATGGCTTCATTGTAACGGTTGCGTTTGAAATAGCTGTCGCCGGTTCTCAACGTAGCATCTCCCAAAATTTGGGTCCGGACGATCTCGCTGTTCACAAAGTTGAAATTTCGCCGGATACCATCGGCCGCTTCGGCAAAATAACCGGCCGCTGAAGTGTAGTTCTTTTGCTTTAAATAATTATATCCCTGTAAGTAATTGGCCGTAAAGATGGAAGTTTCGTCGGGCAGCCCGCTGAGGGATTTTGCATAAGTAAGAAACTGGTCCGCCAGGCGGATACTGGTATTGTATTGTTCCTGTTTGTGGGCAATGTCTGCCAGCCAGTAAGTAGCCTGTGCCTTTATCTGGGCATCGATAGGATAATTTAATGATTTCTGAAAATTGGCTTTGGCTTCGTTGTAATTTTTTTCCTGTATGAGCTGTAAGCCCCTCAGAAAAGTCACTTGTTGATAGCTTTCCTGGATCTGTGGGGTTCGGTTGGGGAGCCTTTCGATAATAGCGATGGCCTGCCGGTAGTCGCGGTAGCTGATGAAAATATCGCTCATCAGTTTTTGAGCTTCGCTGTAATATCTGGAAGAGGGTTCAAACTCCTGGAGGGCAATAATGGCTTCTTGCGGATAATTTAATTCGTAAGATAGCTTGGCGTAATTGAATAAAGCTTCTTCCCTGATCTTCTGATCGTAAGTCATTCTTTTGGCACTTCCAAAAGCACTGCGCGCCGTACTTTTCTGCCCAAGTCTAAGGGAAGCATCTCCTAAATACAGCATGGCGTGTTGGCCGAGTTCAGAGTTGATGCCGTCTAATTGTTTGAAATTTTTGATGGCCTCGGCGTATTTTCCCTGGCGGTATTGGGCATAACCCAATTGGTAAAACTCTTCTTGCCTCAACCTGGAGGTGCTTTCCGCATATTTTTCTAAGAATGGTAATGCTCTGGCGTAGTAGAGATCTTTGCGTTGTTCATTTTTTTCTTCATTTCCCTTTTCAAAATAGGCCTGGCCGACCAACTGATTGATCTCGGTCTGTTTTCTAACATTAGGGTCTTTTAATTTTGGGGTAGCGTAGGCGATCAATTCATCGTATTTGGCTTCCGCAAATAGTATTTGGGCAATGTAGAACGGCACGTGGGGCTCATAGCGGCTGGACTTTTCAACCGTTCTGAAGCTTTTCGCCGCTTCGCCGTAATTGCCTTCAAAGAAATAGCAAAGACCCAGGTAATAATTGGTCGGATAAAAATACTTGTTCTCAAAATTTCTGACTTCGCGGAAAAGCGATTTGGCCTCGCTAAAATCTTTGCGGACAAAATGGGCATATCCCATCCTGAAATACACTTCCGATTTTTGATCCCTGGTAAGGCCACCGGTAGGAACGCGGCGGAAATAAGCGATCGCTTTCTCATATTCCCGGGCATTGTAATAATAATTAGCAATATCGATCAAAGCCTGGCTCGCTACCGGATCCGGGGAATACTTACGGATGAAATCCAGGATGAGCTTTTCGCCATCGGGCAGTTCTAATTGGACGGCCGCTTTGGCGTAATTGAGCTCCGCCCGCATTTTGAGTAGATTTGCTTCGCTTTCATTGATCGGGCGCAGCAGGTCTATCGTTTTTTTAAATTCCTGCCTGGCTTTGCCGAACAAGCCCTGTTCGAAAAAGTCAACCCCGCGCTTGTACGCCAGGTTAGCATCGGTAAAAACAGTGGTTTGTTGGGCAAAGGTACTGAGCAGGCTTGCCAGGATAAATAATGAGGAAATAGCGGTTTTCTTTAGCATTACCATGAATGTTTTATTGGAAATTGTAATACCAGCCTTAAGTAAGACGCCAGATAAAAGACGCTAGACGCTAGACTGTGTGTGGGTGATTGTAAGGAGCCCTGAGGTTTCATAAACAGAGGATTTATCGTCTTGCATATAAACATCAGGACGATAAAAGTCCTGATTGTAAACATCAGGAGGGTGTGTCTAAAGCACAACTTATTTATTGTCCATTCACCTATCTTAAATAGTTCGACACATTTGGATTACGTATCAAATTGAATGGATTTTATGGTAACCCAAATAGGTCCGATTACTTAATAATGATCAAAACTAGTCAGAATATTGTATTTGTCTACAACTTTCTGTTTACAAGCAACTAAATTAAGCGTTAATTTACGTATTGTCAAAAATTCAGAATCGTCTGCTCAATGATATCGCAACATTCGTGTAATTGATCTTCGGTCATGACCAACGGAGGCGCAAAACGGATGATATTGCCGTGCGTTGGTTTAGCCAGTAATCCGTTCTCAGCCAGGCGAAGGCATATATTCCAGGCCGTCTGACTGTCTTCGGTATCATTGATGACAATCGCATTGAGCAAACCCTTTCCGCGTACCAACGTGACGAGGTCTGTTTTTTCCACTATGTTAGTTTGTATACGATTTCTGAAAATGGTACCCAATTTGGCCGCATTTTCCGCCAGTTTTTCGTCTTTCACCACTTCTAAGGCCTCCATTGCTACGGCACAGGCTAGCGGATTACCGCCGAAGGTGGAGCCATGTTCGCCGGGCTTAATGGTCAACATGATTTCATCCCTGGTCAGTGCCGCAGATACCGGAAATACACCACCAGAGAGTGCTTTGCCCAATACCAGTATATCGGGCCGGAATCCATGGTGGTCACAACACAATAACTTGCCGGTACGGGCAATTCCGGTTTGTACTTCATCCGCTATGAATAAGACATTATTTTTCCGGCACATTTCGTAGGCTTTGCGCAAGTAATTATCGTCAGGCACCACCACACCGGCTTCTCCCTGGATAGGTTCTACCATGAATCCTGCTACATTAGGATCGGCCAGCGCCTCCTCAAGGGCATGTAAATCGTTGTATGGAATGAGTACGTATCCCGGCATATAGGGCCCAAAATTGCGGGTGCTGCCCACATCCGTAGAGGATGAAATAGCGGCTAAGGTCCTTCCCCAAAAATTGCCGTGAACAAAGATGATCTTGGCCTCATTACTGGGTAAGCCCTTAACTTCATAAGCCCATTTACGGCATAATTTAATAGCCGTTTCGCAAGCCTCTACTCCCGAATTGACCGGCAATACCTTATCGTACCCAAAGTATTCCGTAATGTATTTTTCGTAGCGGCCAAGCACATCGTTGTGAAAGGCTCGCGAAGTTAATGTCAATTTTTCGGCCTGGCTTTTCAATGCCTCGATGATCCTCGGGTGGCAATGCCCCTGGTTAACCGCTGAATAAGCTGATAAAAAATCAAAATACCGCTTCCCTTCCACATCCCATAAAAATACGCCTTCTCCTTTCGAAAGTACTACGGGTATGGGATGGTAATTATGCGCACCGTATTGGTGTTCTAATTCAATTAATGCTTGTGATGAGAGAACCATATGCTGTTTATTTTTTTGTTGAGTTGTTTATTTTTTGAGTTGATGATAGTAGCCGTCCATGTAGGGCCCGCCACGTGGGGCCCGTCTGGGTCTGCGTAGGTTAAGGAAGACTTATTTATTTGAAACCCGCCTACTGTGCCAGTAATGGCGGGCAAGCATAGAGAACATGGAGTGCATGGAGATATTGTGTTTTTCAAAAGGATTTAGTTCGCTCCGCCACTTAGGGCCCGCCACTTAGGGCTCGTAGGGTATGGGCCTGTGCAAACCTTTGAGAGCATGGAGCCCAAAAAGAAAAATTTCAATTTTTTCTTTTTAAACTCTATGTTCTCCATATCTCTATGCCTGCCCGCCGAAATCCTTAGGTGTAGGCGGGGTTCGATAAAAATTTTAAGAGACGAAGTCTCGAAAAATCAAAGATTTCAAGAGTTCTTTAACTCGATACTATAAATTAACTCTTAATCTGACGGCTATGGTATGGCCGGCAGGTGGAATCTGCTCTATTACTTAAAAGCCAAATCATTCCACCACCAGTTTAACCGTATCCAATTCCTCCGCTATTTTCAGTACCTCTACCAGTTTTCTTTGATCATAGCGGCGGCGGCTCGTAGATTTCCCCGGTTGCCAAGATAAGATGAATGTTGGAATTGTGAACATTGCAGTGTCATTTATTGGTGTTTGGGCATTGGCAAAATACAAGCTTTTCAAATCGGGAAAGGCAGCCTGTGCGATCTTAACGGTTCTGGGGGACACCGATGTATATGCTTTTATACTATCGATCTGATTTTGTAATTGATCGATTTGCCGGGCTTGTTCTGACCGGATTTTGTTGCTTTCAGTGATTTGCTTTTGCACTTGTTCAATACTTTTAAAACGCAGTTCCATTTTATCAAATTCATCCTGGTTGATGGCCGAACTTTGGAGAAATTCCAGTCGTACGCTATCCATTCGGAAATCGTCTTGTAAAAGTGCCTGAAAATATTGAATAGAATCTTCGGGGAGTGGATTCCCCATGAGCTCTAAAAAGAAAACGCGCTTCTCCCCGTTTTTTCTAATTTCATAGATACTACTTTGTCGCTGGTCCGAATCCAAATATTGATCAATAAAATTTTCTACTTTCTTTTGGGCTTGTTTTTCCGTATAGATATTCAAAAGGATCTGGACGCTGGGCACGATAAGCAATAAGCTGAAAATGAAGAGAATGAACCGGTTGCGGCGAGCTTCAGCTTTGTTGACGAAAGTTTTTAATGGAAACTTAAGTAACTTAATGATAAAATAGGCGGTCGCTGCGATAAAAAAGGAGTTCAGAAAGAACAAATAAAAAGAGTTTTGGGCTATACCGGCACCAACACCGGAGCCCAGGGTATTCCAATTGGCAATCCCGAAACCGGTCACACAAAGGGGAGGCATCAGGGCGGTAGCAATGGCAACACCCGGTATGGCATTCGATTTATCTTTTCTCGTAGTGGAAATGATACCGGCAAATCCGCCAAAAATGGCCACGAGGCCGTCGAGTAGGGTAGGGGCGGTCCTGGCCCGGATCTCATCGGTAATATCTCCAAAAGGGGTGATGTAAAAATACAAGGTGCTGGTTATTAGTGCGATAAGGATGCTGATGAGAAAGTTGCGCAAAGCAATAAAAAGCGTGTTCCGGTCATTGATGGCAACGCCCAAACCAATGCCAAGTATCGGGGACATTAAAGGAGAAATTAACATCGCTCCGATGATGACCGCCGGAGAATTGAGGTCCAATCCCAGAGAAGCGATCATGATCGAACAGATCAGCATCCAGGCATTGGCGCCTGACATTTTTTTGTTGTTCTTGATGTCAATAATAGTACCTTCCCGGTCACTGCCGGTTTCAAGATTGAACAAGGCTTTAAACCATTCTTTTGTGGCTTGCCATAATTGCTGGGAGGGAGTTTCTAAGTTGTTGTTATTTGGGCTATTCATAAGACATCGTTTAGACAAGTCTATTAAGCGTTAGGCCAGTCTTTGTCACAATTTTCCATCCTCCATTTCGAGGATGCGGTCACTCATTTCTGCCAATTCCATATTATGCGTTACAATAATAAAGGTTTGTCCGAAATCTTTCCTCAGACTAAATAACAATTGATGTAATTCCTGGGAAGATTGAGAATCCAGATTTCCCGAAGGTTCATCGGCGAAAACGACCGAAGGCTGATTGATCAAAGCTCTGGCCACCGCTACCCTTTGCTGTTCGCCGCCGGAAAGCTGGTTGGGTTTATGGTCTAAGCGTTCGGCAAGACCGAGATAATCCAGTAATTCAAGGGCTTTTTTCCGGGCATTGGACTCCGACACCTTATTGATAAATGCCGGGATACAAACGTTCTCCACGGCGGTAAACTCCGGTAGCAAGTGATGAAACTGGAAAATAAAACCAATGCTTTGATTGCGAAAGGAGGCAAGTTTCTTCCGGTTCAAATTTAAAATATCCTGGTTGTCAAAATAAAGTTCGCCGGAGTCCGGCTTGTCTAATGTACCTAAAATATGCAGTAAAGTGCTTTTCCCCGCTCCCGATTTCCCGACAATAGAGACCACCTCTCCTTTTTCGATCTCAATATCAACACCTTTCAGTACGTGTAACTGGCCGAACGACTTGTGAATATTCTTCGCTTTGATCAATGGTAGATTGTTTTGCGGGTCAAAATAGGAAAAATATTGAAATTAGTCCCAGCGGCACGATATATTGGCAAGGTCTGGTATCTGGCATCTATCATCTGGCATCTAAAAAAAAGAGCGGCACTTGGAAGTCCGCTCTTGTAAGAAATCACCCGACTGTTATTATGAAGGATTGAAATAAAAGTTTATTCTCTTAAATCAATGTTTTGTATCTTTTAATTCCGTCGTAAAGTTAAAAACAAAAATAGAAAACGGAAAGGATTTGTTAATTTAATCTTAAATTTTTGTGGAATAGAGGGAGAGACACTAGATGCCAGACGCTAGACTTTAGACTGCAAGGGGTTGATAGTGAGCGATTTGTGTGTGGCGGTGGTAGTTTTGTCCTGGTGAAAAAATTATCCGGATTTTTGGTGCGAAAGATCAATTGGAAGACTTGGAAATCTGTTGGCTGTCAACGATTGCTGAACAAAGCGAATTTTCTTTCGTTGCAATCTAGTCCCAAAGTTAAAATTTTCATGAAAAAAACGTACCAAACACTACGGCTTATTCTTGGCGATCAGTTGAATTACCATCATTCCTGGTATGAATCCAAAGACGAAACGACCTTATACGTTATCATGGAGGTCAAAGAAGAAGCTACTTATGTCAAGCACCACATCCAAAAGGTAGCCGGATTTTTCCTAGCCATGCGTGCTTTTGCAAAATATCTTGAGGATAATGGACACGATGTACTGTACCTGAAACTCGATGACGAAAAGAATAAACATGCCATCAATAGAAATATTAGCTGGCTAATTCCGGAATACAATATCCAGCATTTTGAATATCAACTACCCGACGAATACCGCTTGGATGAACAACTGCGGGAATTGAGTTCTTCTGTTTCTGCAACGGTCAAAGCATACGACACGGAACATTTTTTGAGTGAGCGAGCGGAAGTGGAAAAACTTTTCGAAGGAAAGAAGCAGTATTTGATGGAAACCTTTTACCGCTATATGCGGAAGAAGTACAACATCCTGCTGGAAGAAGACGGCGAATCCCCCCTTGGCGGGAGCTGGAACTACGATCAGGAAAACCGGAAGAAATTACCAAAAAAGCATGAATTGCCAAAACCTTTCCATTTTAATAAAGAGGTAGGTGATATCGTTACTCTATTGAAAAATAAAGGTGTCGAAACGATAGGGGAGATCGATGAGAACCATTTCACCTGGCCGACAACCCGGGAGGATGCCCTCGAGGCGCTGGACCATTTTTTGAAGATAAGATTGGTTCATTTTGGCACTTACCAGGACGCGATGACCGAACGCGATTACCTGTTGTATCATTCCCGTCTTTCTTTTGCGTTGAATACCAAAATGTTGCACCCGTTGGAGGTAGTAGAGGCCATAGAGTCGTATTGGCGAAAGCATCAGGATAGCATCGGCATTGCCCAGGCGGAAGGTTTTATCCGTCAGGTTCTTGGCTGGCGGGAATACATGCGGGGCATCTATTGGGCGAAAATGCCGGAATTTGCGGAAAAAAACTATTTCGATCATCAGGCCAAGCTGCCCGCATGGTACTGGACCGGTAAAACGAAGATGAATTGCCTGCAGCATGCAGTCGGACAGTCCCTCAGTCATGCTTACGCTCACCATATTCAAAGGTTGATGATCACTGGGAATTTTGCCTTGTTATTGGGCGTTCATCCCGATGAAGTAGATGCCTGGTACCTCGGGATATACATCGATGCTATCGAATGGGTGGAAATTACCAATACCAGGGGCATGAGTCAATTTGCGGATGGGGGTATCGTGGGCACAAAACCTTACGTATCCAGTGCCAATTACATCCATAAAATGAGCGATTATTGTACCAACTGCCACTACAATAAAAAGGAGAAATACGGTAATAAGGCCTGTCCCTTCAACAGTTTGTATTGGGAATTTTACGATCGCCACCGCGATAAGCTGGGCAATAACCCACGGATCGGGATGATGTACCGGGTTTGGGATCGTTATTCGGATGAGGAGAAAGAGAAAATTTTAAAACAGGCACATGAGTTTAAAGAAAATGTGGATGAATTGTGATGGATATTAGATGCTCATGGTTCATCGCTCATTCATCATTGCCCATCGCTCATTCATCGAATTATCTCCTTGCTCTGTACAAAATGTCAGATAAATGGCAGCGCATGTTTGTGCAGATAACTATTTTCGTACGTCAAACTGTTGCGTAATAAAGACAATTGGGATTTCGGCCTATTATTTGTGCTGTTGAGATTCCGGTATCAGATAATACTCCTTTTAGATTAGCAACAGTGCTAAAATACATTACGAAAGGGTGACCGTTGAATCGTTTGCTCAAAGTATATTTCAGCCGAATACCTGGTTGAGGAGGTATTGGGTTTGTTTATAATAAACTTCATAAACACTATAAACCTCATAAACACTATAAACCCCATAAACACTATAAACCTCAATAAATACGATCAACAAAAATTAAATCAAATTTGTAAACCAAACTTAATATTGATGAATATTAGAAAAACGGTAACTTCATTATTGGCCTTTTGGTTGTTTGGCGTGCTCCTGGTTGTAGGGCAAGACGTCAACCTTCCGGAAGGTGTTACAATGAATGCTTCAGTTGAAGGTATCACGGAATACCAATTAGAAAATGGATTGAAAGTTTTATTATTTCCCGATCCGTCCAAACCACAGGTGACGGTAAATGTCACTTACCTGGTAGGGTCGCGGCACGAAGATTACGGAGAAACGGGAATGGCTCACTTATTAGAACATTTGGTGTTTAAAGGAACACCTACCCGACCAGACATTGCGAAGGAGTTGAAAGACCACGGTGCTTCTTTTAACGGTACCACCTGGTACGACCGTACCAACTATTTTGAAACCGTTAGTGCAACGGATGAGAACCTGGAATGGGCCATTGCCATGGAAGCAGACCGGATGGTGAATTCAAACATTGCCAAAGAAGATCTGGACAGCGAAATGACGGTAGTGCGTAATGAGTTTGAGATTGGTGAGAATGACCCCAGTGGCATATTGATGGAAAGGGTGATGTCAACTGCTTACTTGTGGCACAATTATGGAAAGACGACAATTGGCGCCCGTGCCGATATTGAAAACGTTCCTATTGAGCGTTTACAGGCTTTCTACCGGGAATATTACCAGCCCGATAATGCGGTACTGACGATTGCCGGTAAGTTCGATACGGAAAAAACCTTGAACTGGGTTCAGGAATATTTTGGTGCCATTCCCAAGCCGGAACGCGAAATTATGCTGACCTACACCCGTGAGCCCGTCCAGGACGGAGAGCGTTCAGTGACCCTGCGTCGTACCGGTGATGTTCAGGTGGTTTCTGCTGCTTATCATATTAGCCCAGCCGTCCATCCGGATTATCCGGCTTTGGCGGTTCTTACCGAAGTTTTAGCCGATGAACCTTCGGGTCGTTTGTATAAAGCCATGGTGGAATCCAAAAAGGCGTCAACTTTGTTTGGGTATTCAGCTGCATTGAAAGAACCAGGATTCATTTATTTTTCTGCTGATGTGCTAAAAGAAAAATCCCTGGAAGAAGCCAAAGATGCTATGGTAAATCTATTGGATAACCTTTTGGATGAACCGATTACGGAAGAAGAAGTAGATCGTGGAAGGACCAGTCTATTAAAAAACTGGGAATTAGCTTTCAATGATTCGCGCCGTGTGGGAACCCTGATCAGTGAATACATCGCAAAAGGCGATTGGCGGTTGATGTTTTTGTACCGTGATTACCTGGAAGACGTGACGGTGGACGATGTCATGCGGGTAGCCGAAAATTACCTGAAGCCTTCTAACCGTACGATTGGTTATTTCATTCCCGAAAGTGAACCGGATCGTGCCGAAATTCCTGATGTAGACGATGTACAGGCTTTAGTTGCCGATTATAAAGGTAGAGAAGCCATTGCGCAGGGAGAAGAATTCGATCCCTCTCCCGAAAATATTGAAAGCCGCGTTTCCCGGGAAGAAAATAAAAATGCGATTGATCTTGCTTTATTGCCCAAAGAGACACGTGGTGATGCGGTAGTGGCCAGGATGACTTTCCGTTTTGGTGACCTGGAAAAGCTTAAGGGAACTGGTAATGTTTCCGGTATGACGGCGTCTATGCTCAATAAAGGAACGCAAAGTAAAACGCGCCAGGAAATCCAGGATGCTTTTAATCAGTTAAAAGCCAGAGTCTTTTTCGGAGGAGGTGCAAACAATGTTTCAGTTAATATTGAAACGGAAAGAGATGCTTTACCGGAGGTGATCAAATTAGTAGGTGAGATCATGAAGTCCCCTTCCTTCCCTGAGGAGGAATTTGAGAAACTAAAGGAGGAGCAACTGGCAAACATCGAGTCCCAACGTTCAGACCCGATGTATAAAACGCAGATCTCTTTCTTTCGTACTTTGAATCCTTATCCTGAAGACGATCCGCGTTATATAGCGACTCCCGATGAGGAGATCGAGGGGATTAAAGAGACTACCCTTGATGACCTAAAAGCCTTCTACGAAGAGTTTTACGGTGCGACGGATGCAACGGTATCCGTTGTAGGGGATTTTGATGAAACTGAAATCGAACAATTGATCATGGAGGAGTTTGGGGATTGGGATAGCCCGGTGAAGTTTGAGCGCATCGCTTCTAAAGTATTCGATGTTGAACCCAAGAATGAGAAGATTGAGACACCGGATAAAGCCAATGCAGTATTCTTCGCGGGTTTTGTTTTGCCGATGCGCGATGATCATCCCGATTACCCGGCTATGGTAATTGCCAATTATATGTTGGGTGGCGGTGGTTTGAGTTCTCGCCTGGCCAATCGTATTCGTCAGCAGGATGGATTGAGTTACGCCGTGGGGTCCTTCCTCAGCGCCAGTTCTTTGGATGAAAGAGCGCAGTTCGTAACTTATGCCATGTATGCACCAGAAAATTTGGAAAAATTAGAAGCAGCCTTCAACGAAGAGATCCAAAAAGCACTCGAAGGTGGTTTTACTGCTGAAGAACTAGCGGACGCTAAAAAAGGATGGTTACAAAACCAGGTAGTGGGTCGTTCTCAGGACGGTAGCCTGGCCGGTACGCTCAACAGCTACTTGTACATCAACCGCGATATGATGTGGGATGCCGACTTGGAATCCAAAGTAGAAAACTTAACACTGGAACAGGTTAATCAAGCCTTGAAAAAACACCTGAAGCCGGAGAAATTCGTCGTGGTGAAAGCGGGTGATTTTGAAAATGCAGCGAAGAAAGCAGCCGAAGGTGAAGGTACTACAATGGATGCCGGTGATGTTTCTGCCGATGATGTGATTGATAACTTCCTTGAAGCCAGTGGTGGGGAAGAAAAACTGGCTGCAATCAAGTCCTTCAAAATGGTATCCAAAGGTACGGTGCAAAATATGGAAATCACTTCCACGCAGTACCAGAAAGAACCGAACAAAATGTTGATGGAGATTGCTGCGGGCGGTAATGTCATGCAGAAAATTGTCTTCGACGGAGAGCAAGGTGCTATCGAAGCCATGGGACAAGTCAACCCAATGCCCGCGGAGATGGTGGCTGAAATGAAAAGCGAAACCATCATTCCCGAATTGCACTACGGCAAGAACGGCGTGAAAGCGGAAGTAAAAGGAATGGAGAAAGTCAATGAAGAAGAGGCCTATAAGCTGGAGATCACCGATGGAAACGGCAAAATATCCACCGTGTATTTCAGTAAAAATACCGGCTTTAAGATCAGAGAGGTAGAATCAGAACAAGGACAAACGCAAACTACGGACTACGGTAACTACGCAGAAGTGGATGGTATTATGATGCCTCATACTATCACCATTAGTGGTGCGATGCCTTTTCCGCTGGAACTAAATGCGGAAAGCATTGAACTCAATCTGGACCTGGATGATTCCCTGTTTATGGTGAAGAAGCCTTAAATGCTGTTTGAGGTCAAAAAAATAAACCCGTTAGATTTTCAAGATCTAACGGGTTTTTTAATCTGTGAGATTGGAGGGATTCGAACCCCCGACCCCTACCCTGTCAAGGTAATGCTCTAAACCAACTGAGCTACAATCTCTTTTTTTAAGATGTTAGACATTAGATGCCAGATGTTAGACGCTAGATGTACTGCTGAGTAAACTTGGAACGGTTTTTATTCACCGCAAAGACCACAAAGAAAGAGAACTTGCATTCTTTTGGATGATTATAATATTGCCCCTAAGTTCAGCAATCAATACAACTAAACGCTAGATGGTGTGTGAAGGCTGGGGGTGGGAGTGTGCTGATCGCTGGCTTTTGTAAGAAAAGCAAAGATAATACTTTTTCCTTACATTGAGCAAATCGATAATGGTGAAATATTTTTGAGTAATATCCTTAATATTACTTTGTCATCTTTAAACGAAGGAAATTTTTGAATCGACCTCTTTAGTACATTATTGGTTATCTGGTTATCCAAACCCCACCTGAATTCTATTGAATAGTGACAAGAAAATATCGTCACCCATAACCCCATAACTTTATAACTTTATAACTTAAGTTTCGCACATGGCGAAGCGCCTGAAAAAGAGGAAAAAATACA
>CAZHNG010000129.1:0-11671 GCA_964533785.1 uncultured Saprospiraceae bacterium
CCGCAGGAAAAGAGGCCGCGAAATGGGCCGGTTATTTAGTTCCCGAGGCACTAGAACAAACAGAGCAGTCTTTGGTAGAGATTTACGCCCGGCATTTGAGGCCACGCACCCGCGAAGAGATGACCAGAGAGATCGAAGCGGCAATGGCTGACTATGAACGGGGCGATTACCTTACACTAGAAGAATCCAGCAAAGAAGCTTCCTCATGGTAGGTAGAGTCTTCCGGGTGATTATCACCATGTATGCGCAACGCAGACGCCGTCAAGTTTTTGACTTCGAGGAAGATTTGAATGGAACAGACTATGCGCGCAAAGTTCAACAGATGTTTGATGAGGAAATGAAGAGGTTGGAGAATCTCCCCGAAGCACATCCTCTTTACCTTGACCATATTCAGCTAAAATTCCAAATTGGTAAATCCAACCAACATGATATAATTCACCCTCCTCAAATGATGTTTATCAAGGTCTGAATGCATCAATCCTATTTAATTTTAAGAGTCAGCATTAAAGTAAAAGACAAATTTTTTCATAAAACCTAGAATGATGAAGAACACATTATTGTTAACGATAATTATAGCCGTGATCCTTTTCAGCTGCCAATCCAAACCCGCTGAAAGTGAAGCAACGGTACCAGAACCAGTAAGTGAGACGCTATTTCAGAATGATTACGCGGAAGTTTTAAAAGTATCGCTGGAGCCCGGTGCTCAACAACCGGAACACGATGGTGAAATGCGATTGATCTATTCTTTGAACGACTACACCATCCAATGGAGTGAAGGGGAGGAAGATCAAGGCATTAAAGAATGGAAAGCGGGCGATATCCATTTTCATACCGCCGGTAAGCATGCGGCTAAAAATACGGGGACGGATAAAGCTGAGTGGTTACTGTTCACCAAGAAGACCACTGAGCTACCGCCATGCGACTTGGATACGACCCTGGCCAGTTTGGATGCCGTAGCCGGAGAAATGACGGAAACGCTGTTTGAAAATAATCATTTTAAAGTCAACAAGGTGTCGCTAAAGCCGGGAGCTGCCATTCAAAAACATGCAGGCATTAACCGGCTTATATACGCCCTTACGGATTACGAGATCATCTACCAGGCGGGAGAAGCAGAACCTACGACGAAAAGTTTTCAGGCTGGTAAAGTGCATTGGCATGAAGGCTGTGTGCATGCTGTAGAAAATGCGGGTGGATCGACGGCGGAGTATTTGGTTGTGGCGTATAAATAGACTGGTCTATAAGGTGTATTCAAATGGAGATTCTGCCTATCTAAAGAAATACCGAAACGCTTGGGGCGTAAAATGACAGGCTGAAAAGCATGATCACGCAGGCGAATCCCGGCCATTTAAAAGCCTCATTTTGGGGCTTTTTCTTTTTTTCTTGCTTATAGAAGACCCTATTATCCCGTCATAGACTACTATTGATACGTTTGCCCTATCTCTAATCAATCCGGACACCTCTAAATCCACATTTCTTCGTATATTCAACCACCTTAATCATAACAAAACCAACGCAAGATGTCCGACAAAAAACAAGACCTTGCCGGCCCCGGCATCAGCACCTACGAAGAAGTCAGCAAACTATTACCTGACGATTACGAGGCCCTGCTGTCCCCCATGGATAGAATGAAAGCCGTGTACCTGATCAAAGAGCACATCGAAAAAGGCCTGGCCGAAGCCCTCAATTTACAGATGGTACAAGTTCCTCTCATCGTTAGAAAAGACAGTGGCGTGAATGACTACCTCGACCGCGACGGCTCCCGAACGCCTATTGATTTTCTCGCCGGTTTGGGGCTGCCGAAACGTATTGAAGCACAAGTCGTCCAGGCAGCCACGAAGTGGAAGCGCATGGCCCTTGCCCAATTTGATTGTGCAGTAGGTGAAGGCATCAACACCGATATGCGGGCCGTACGCAAAGACTATTTCCTCGATCATGACCACTCGGCTTACGTCGATCAATGGGACTGGGAGCAACGAATCACCGCCGAAGACAGAAATTTAAACTATCTAAAAGATACCGTCCGCAAGATCTGGGGCGTCCTTTACAGCGCCGGCAAAATGATTCAAGAGCATTTCCCCCAACTTCAAGACTCCAGCTACCCTGATTTTCCGGAGGAATTAAAATTCTTTCACGCTGAGGAGATCCTGGAAATGTATCCCGACCTGCCCAGAAAACAAAGAGAAACCAAACTGGTCATGGAACACCAGGCGGTTTTTATCATCGGTATCGGCTGGGTGCTGAAGGACGGCTATCCTCACGAAATGCGAGCGGCAGATTACGATGACTGGGTGACGCCCACCATCACCAAAAACGGAGAACAAATGCACGGCCTGAACGGAGACATTCTCGTTTGGAACCCAGTCACCAAAAGAAGACACGAATTAAGCTCCATGGGCATCCGCGTCACCAAAGAAACGTTGAAGCAACAACTAGAGTTATCCGGGCAACTGGATTTCCTGAAGCTCCCCTACCACCAGGCGATCCTGAATGATGAAATCCCTCTCAGCATCGGTGGTGGTATCGGTCAGGCACGTACTTACATGTACTTGTTGCGTGCGGCTCACCTGGGGGAGGTTACGGTATCCATCTGGCCGGATGAGCTGAAGCGAATTTGTGCGGAGAAAAATATTTATGTCTTGGAGTAGTATGGTTGCCAGCAATCGGCTTAGCATAAAATTAGGTATCACCCGTTTTTATTTAGCAGCTAAAAACTGTATTTTTACAACGTTTTAGCTAGATTTAAAAAGCCATATTCAGCTAAAACAAATTTCATTTATCGTTTTAGCTAATAAATATTAATGACAAACCTATTCATAGGCCGGCAGGCTGAAAAAGAAATATTAACCAAAGCTCTTCAATCCAATGAAAGTGAATTAGTTGCTGTAATAGGCCGCAGGAGAGTTGGTAAGACATATTTAGTTCGTTCTGTTTATGGAAAGCGAATCCATTTTGAAATGACGGGTATCCAAAATGGTACACGACAAGAACAATTATTGAACTTTACCAATCGGTTGAATCTCCACATCAAACCTACCGTACCTTACCAAGCCCCCTCAAACTGGTTTGAAGGTTTTCAAATGTTGATGTTACATTTTGACGATCAAGATTTACAAGAAAAAATCGTCTTATTTTTTGATGAATTCCCCTGGATCGCAACCCGAAGGTCAGGCTTTCTGAAGGCGTTTGGTTTATTTTGGAATAGTTGGGCTTCCCAACGCAACGTAGTGGTTGTTATCTGTGGTTCAGCAGCCTCCTGGATGATACAGCATGTGGTACGCGACAAAGGGGGATTACATAATCGCATTACCCGAAGAGTTCATTTGGAGCCCTTTAACTTAGCAGAAACAGCAGCTTTTTTTCAGGCTCGATCCATTCTGCTGGACCATTATCAGCTTATTCAATTGTATATGGCGATGGGCGGGGTCCCACACTATTTGAAAGAAGTGGAAGGAGGACAGAGTGCCGCTCAAAATATCGACCGGATCTTCTTTTCAAAAAGTGGCTTATTAAGGGAAGAATTCAATCTATTGTATCCTGCTTTGTTCGAAAATGCAGAAGCTCATATTAAAATCATAAGAATTCTTGCTGAAAAATGGCAAGGGTTGAATAGGAAAGAGATCATTGAGAAAGGTAGATTTGCTAATGGCGGGACAATTACCAAAGTCATTGAAGAATTGGTCCATTCCGGCTTTATTACGCCTTTTTATACATTTGGAAAAAAGAAGAAAGGCATTCGCTATCGGTTAACCGATGAATACTCCATCTTCTACTTGAAATTCATTGAAAATAAAAGAGTGGAAGAAAAGGGAATATGGAATAAATTCAGCCAAACCCAAAGCTACAAAATCTGGGCCGGCTATGCTTTTGAAAATATCTGCCTCAAGCACATTCCTCAGATCAAAAAAGCCCTTGGCATCTCCGGGGTTTATTCTGAAACTTCCACTTACTGCAGCCGTGCCCAAGATGGCAAGCCCGGCATCCAAATTGATTTGTTGATCGACAGGAATGACCACGTTATTAACCTTTTTGAGTTGAAGTTTTACAATGCAGAGTTTTCAATTTCTAAGGCCTACGCTAAGGAACTGAGAACCAAAATGGCTGTTTTTAAAGAAAATACACAAACAAAAAAACAACTTTTCTATACACTCCTAACGACTTTTGGGTTGACGGCTAACGAAAACAGCATCGGTTTGATTAACCAAATACTGACAATGGAGATCCTATTTGAGGAGGAGCAATTCGTTTTTTAGAATGACACAGAAAGAGCCCAATTTCACATACCATCTTCCTCCGTCTAGAACTATGATAAAGAACGCTTAGGCAGCCGAACCATCAAAAAGCCGATAGCCGGTATCATAAAGTGAGGTATACGGATCAAAAACTCAAAAAGAGTTTGGTGAACGGTCAACCAAAAAAGATGGTTGAAGTATACGTAGGAAGTAAGCCTGGCAGCAGCCGTTAAAAAACCCCAAACCACGGCGTAAAAAAAAGCAATGCGGTTAACCTTAGGCAGGAACACCCCGATTCCCACCAGGAAATCCAGTACGCCGGCAATTTTTAACAGCACTACAGCACCATCATTATCCAGCTTAAGCGTGGTGATAATCATTTCGATGAAATTTCCCGGAACGGGGTGATAACCAAAGGCGTATAATCCATGCCCGATGAAAGTTAAGGCTACCGCTATCTTGATGAGCCAGAGTAAGGATTGCTTTTTCCAGTTTTGCAACGCCATCCACAATAATAGCGGACTGGCAATTTGCGCCGCATATTCTAACCACTGGCCTACTTGAAATCCTACGTCCAGGTAGTAACAAAAACTCATAAAAAATAAAAGGAGGGAAGAAAGTACCAGCATAATTTTCAATAGCTGCCGCAGAGCTGTTCTGGCAAAGGGTACCAATAAAGCGGTAATGAAAAACAACAGCCCGGCAGAACGGCTAAATTCCCGAATAAGCAGATCCGTCCTCAAACTTAGGGTATAATCATTCCACGATTGAGTACTAAACCATTCAACAGCCCAACTAAACAGTGATTCATCCAGAAAAAAAGACCGGTATGGGGGATCAAAGAACCAATGTTGATAAGCTCGCCCTACCAGCAAAGCAATCGTAGTAAGCGATATGAACACATAATAGGAAGGTCCCTTATTGGCCATTTCAATTTTTAATAGAAATTTAAAAATTTTAGGATAAGGTCGATCATAACGCGGGCAAACTTAACACAAACTTAAAGAACATTACAGCATACTCATTTTTTGCAGTTTTTAACTTTAGACATAAAAATTGTAATAATGAAAAACCGTTTACTGTTCTTCTTTTTTATTTCAACATTTAGTTTTGCTTTCGGTGCTACCGAAAAATACAGACTGGCCATAACAGACGACCCTTCTACGACCATGACCATCGGCTGGAACCAGTTATCCGGACACAGCGTTGCCGTCTTTTACGATGTAGTCGACCACGGAACGGATATCCAAGCTTACGAAAATTTTCAGCTTCCTGACCGGACGGTGGTGTATAAAGGGATGAACAACTACTTTGTCAATTTAAAAAATTTGCAGCCAAATACGGCCTATTACTTTGTCATCGCAGACAGCGAGGGAGTCAGCCGCCGTTTTTGGTTTCGCACCTTGCCCGATGATCCATCCATTCCCCTTTCAATTATTGCGGGGGGCGATTCGAGAAGGTCCGGCAGTGCGACCACCCCACACGAGCCGCGCATCCAATCCAATAAAATCGTAAGAGCGGTTCGCCCAGATTTTGTAGCCTTCGGCGGTGATTACACCGATAAAAATACCGACGGCCAATGGCAAACCTGGATGGATGATTGGCAATACACCACCGGCGAAGACGGCCTGATGATCCCCATCCTTGCCACCCGTGGAAACCACGAACGCAGCAACGAAGACATCATCAACTTATTCAATGTACCTCACGAAGATGTTTACTACGCCGTTAATTTTGGAGGAAGCTTGATTCGCTTCTACACCCTCAATGTCATGATATCCGTAGCCGGCGACCAGACCAATTGGCTTGCTAATGATTTGATGCAAAATGATGACGCTACCATCTGGAAATTAGCGCAATATCACTACCCCATTGCCCCCCATCAATCTGGTAAAACCTATAAAACAACCCAGTATATTCATTGGGTGCCGTTGTTCCACCAGCATGGTATGCATATGGTCGTTGAATGTGACAGCCATATCGCGCGCAATTCCTGGCCGATCAAACCATCGGACGAAGCTGAAAGTGACGGCGGATTTGTCAGAGACGACGAAACTGGCACCGTTTTCACGGGAGAAGGCTCCTGGGGACTTATCAGAACGGCGGACGTTTCCTACTCCTGGACCCGCGATAAGGGCAGCTTTACCCAAGTGAAATGGATTCAAGCCACTATGGATTCTTTAACAGTCTATACCATAAAATCCGCTACCAGTAATCCGGTAGAAACGGTCGACGATAATGATCGCTTTCAAATGGTGGATAGTTTGGATTTGTGGGTAACCGAACATGGTGATCATTTTGTGATCAAGCGACCGAATCCAAAATATAATTTCACAACCTCCACTTCTTCAAAACTGGATAAAAGTATTTCTCTTATCGAAAATATTTTTCCTAACCCCGGACAATCACATATCAATGTGGTTTTGAAATCAACTCAACGATTACTTTACCAGGTTTTCGATAATCAAGGGCAGACCCTTAAAACTGGATTACTACAAGACATCAACACTAGAATTGATATTGACAATTTTGCCGCCGGCATCTACTACCTGAAAGTACAGGATCCAGATAATGCTAAAAAACAGTTTGAGGTAAAATCCTTCATTAAAAATTAATCCAACTTTAAACACTTATAATATCAATTATGAACCGACCTCTATTTCTATTAATCCCGTTTTTTTCCATCTTGCTCTGTTCATACAATATGCTTTTGTCCCAGGTGCCCTACACGGTTACTTATGCAGTGCAAAGTGGAAATAACGATGCCGAGGAATCCTTATTGAACGGTAGTATCAATTTAACCAGCTCAGATTTAGAGCTGGTGCAGGAAAATACGGAACAGATCATCGGTATCCGTTTTGATGGTATCCAAATACCTCAGAGAGCTACCATCAATAGTGCTTACATTCAATTTACGACCGATGAAACAGATGATACGCCGACTTCTCTCAACATTGTTGGCGAATTATCTTCAAATGCGGCCGCTTTTTCTTCCACTCCATTTGACATATCTTCCAGACCAAAGACCAATGCTTCAGTCGAATGGAATGACATCCCGGCTTGGAATACCGTTGGAGAAGCAGGGGAAAACCAAAGGACTCCGGATTTAAAAGATATCGTTCAGGAAATTGTCAATCAGGCGGAATGGGCACAGGGAAATGCCCTGGCAATGATTATCGATGGCATGGGCAAGAGAACGGCCGTTTCCTTTAACAATGATGCCAATCTTCCGGCTCAGCTGGTCATTAATTTTAATGCCGATGAATTTATTGTCGAAGCTTTCCCTTTTAACAAAAATGGGCTGTGGAAATACAACGACAGCGGCGAAGATCTCGGTACAGACTGGATTCAGATCGGTTATGACGATTCCGCCTGGGCTTTTGGTGCAGGAAAATTTGGATACGGCGACCAGAATGAGACGACAACTTTGGATTTTGGCAGTGATCCCGATAATAAAATCATCACCTACTATTTTAGAAAAGTTTTTACCGTTGATGAGGCGGAATCGATCGAAGCCCTTTCCCTTGATCTATTACGCGATGATGGAGCCGTTGTTTATTTAAACGGTCAGGAGATCTTACGAGAGAATATGCCGGAAGGAGTTATTGATTTTAACACCTTAGCCGCCAGTACAGTGAGTGGTGAAGCTGAAAACACTTATTTTAATTTTACTCTGGAAAATGGGTTAATTGACGGAGAGAACATTCTGGCAGTAGAAATCCACCAAAGAGAAGCTAATAGCTCCGACTTGGGATTCGACTTATCCCTAGCAGCCGGCGAACTGCCGGACTTCCCGCTGATTTCCCAGAAAGATTCCTGGAAATACGATACTACCCTTACCGACTTGGGAACCAGTTGGAAAGAACCTGATTTTGATGATTCCAACTGGCCGGAAGGAAACGGAAAATTGGGATATGGCGATGCTAATAACGCAACTGTTCTCAGCTTTGGTGACGATCCGGACAACAAATTCATCACTTATTATTTCAGAAAGACATTCACGGTAGAAGATCCTTCCCTCATTGGTTTGTTGGAAATGGGGCTATTACGTGATGATGGTGCCATCGTTTACATTAATGGTCAGGAAGTAATTAGAGACAATATGCCGGAAGGGGAAGTAGATTTTATGACCCTTTCCAGTTCCACTGTAGATGGTAGTGATGAAAACCGGTACTTCGAGTTTACCATCGATGCCGGGGTATTACAGCCGGGTGAAAATACGATTGCGGTAGAGATCCATCAACGTGGACCGACGAGTTCGGACATGGGATTCGATTTATTTCTCAACGGGGTAGAAGCCGAAAATCCGCTTGTTCAACTCATTCACAATTCGCCTGATCCACAGTTATTATTTGTCGATGTTTACGTAGATGCCTTTAGCTTGGGCAATTTTACTAAAATCAACGGCTCGACGCCGGTGCCGTTCCGCTTAGCAACGGGTTATCTTTCAGATTTACCGGCAGGTACACACCGCATTGCAATCTCCCCATTTGGGCAGGAAGATTTTGCATGGAGTGCTACGGAAATTACGTTGGAAAACAACAAACGCTACATTGTCATGGCCGAAGGGGTGCGGGATACCACCCTGTTTAACACCGCAATTAATGGTCGTGAAACCATCGCATTTCAATTTCTTATCAACGAAGTGCCAAGCCCCGAACAAGTCAGTGACGGCGAAGCTTACGTGCTGTTTCATCACGCCAGTCCGGATGTTCCCAATATCCGCATTATTGCAGTCGGTGTAGGAGAAGCGACTGCTGATTTTCCGGAGGGATTACCGTACGGCTTTGATATTATTGGAGGAGGTTTTGATGCTTTCACCTATCCGCGCGTACAGGTGACGGATAATACTTCCGCAATCGTATTTGGCGATTATAAAGTTGATTTAATTCCTTTTAGCGGCCAGGTAGTCACGATTTTCACTTCTGGATTCAATTCGACAGAAGGAAATACGGGTATCAATGAGCCCAACTTTGGGCTATTCCTGGCGCCGCCCGTCGAAGGTTTTGCTATAGAATTACCTGCACCCGATCCCCCTCTACCCGGAAAAATACAATGGATTAACGGCTCGCCCGATCCAGAATTGGCGGAAGTGGACGTATATCTCAATGGAGAAAGAGTAGTGAGTAATCTTCCTTTTGGCGAAAGTACCGAGCAGTTAGACATTCCGGCCGGTACGAACCGGGTGGCCGTTGCCCCTAGTAATGCTATGGAAGTAGATACCGCTTGGAGTGGCCAGGATCTTTTTGTGGATTTCGACCTGAATGTTGCCATCTTTAGAGATCAGGGGCAAAACTACGTCGCTGTTTTAAACGGGGTACGCAACCCTGACGACTTCCCCGTTATACAGGATACCACTGGATACGGGTTTAATGTTACGACGGTACTTTCCAGATGTAACCAAGAAGACTTTAATCCCGATGAAGCTGAACTGATCGCCTTTAATGGTATCATCGGCGCCCCACCAGTTGAGCTTATCCTGGAGGGACAAATTATTCCACTGGTCAATAATCTGGCATTCGGTAATTTCCCCCCAACTTATTTCTCATTACCTGCTAATGATCAATACGTATTGAACCTTTCAGATCAAGAGATGAATAGTGCCCGGGAAACCTCCTTTGACCTGGATTTAAGAGGTGCCGGCGATAAAGTATTTACACTATTGCTCTCCGGGGAGTATGATTTTACAACGACACTCCCGGAGTTACCACTTTTCGAACTGTACGCTATTGACTGCGAAGGCAATATTAATCAATTACCCGTTTTGGTTGGGGTCAAAGACTTACAGCAACTTGGTGTTGAGTTTTATCCAAATCCAGTTGCGGATGCATTGACCATTTCTACTCCTGAGTCATTGGATTTAGTAGAGATCATTAGTATGGAAGGCAAAGTCATGCAATCGTTAAGAAATATTACCAGTAATTCGGTGATAGATGTAAACGGATTAGCAAAAGGGGTGTACATCTTCAAGGTAATGAACGATCGACAAGTTTATACTGCCAGGTTCATTAAACAATGACCGGCGCATAATTTGGGCCTCTCTGCAAATTATGTGGCCTGCTCAATTAGGCTAGCCCTGATAATTAAGAGATATTCTCATGCAGAAAAAACATTAAATCATTGGTTTTTACTCAACTTATCTCTTTATTATCAGGGCTGCCTGCTTATAATTTTCCATTCAAATCTCCTCGATCACTTCCTCCGGTACCCATCCCGAATTCCCATTCCCGATCCGGATGCGCACCCACTCCCGAAAACGTTCTTCCACCCTCACCTTTGTACCCTCGTGCAGCACGAATAATTCCGTTCCCGTGTCGTTCGGAGCACTTACCACACGAGTAGAGGGGCTAAAAACAATAGCTTCTTTGCGATTATTGAGCCAGCTTTGTTGTTGCCAGCCGAAAAAGAAAAAGATTAAAGTCAATACCAACAACACTCCGGCAATGGTGAGGAATAATTGCTTCAGCCATTTAGCCGAAAAAAGTAAAAACGACCCAATGGCAATTAATAAAAGTATAAAGGCCACAATACTAAAAACGCCCCAGGTGTCCGCAGAAAAGCGATTCACAAAGGACTTATAGCCTGTAATCAATTCAGGGACCGGTACCATATCGATTTTATCTACCGTCCGGGCCTGTGCCAGAGCCAGGTTGTGCTGCAAATCAGGATCGGCGGGAGCTAAACGCGCCGCCCTTTCGTAATTTAATATGGCTGGACCGATCTGATCCGTTTTAAAGTAGGCGTTCCCGAGGTTGTAATACAATTCAAACGCTTCTTTTCCCGAAGTCAGCACTTGTTCGTACAAATCAATCGCTGCCTCGTAATTTTCCTGCGCATAAGCCGCTGCTGCCTGTTGTAGCAAATTACCTTCACTTTGTGCATAAGAAAACTGCACTACAAAAAGCCCGAAAAAAAGTAAAACAAGGCTCAATCCAGACAAGACAGCCTGACTCTTGAACCAACAATTCTTATCAATAATATTCACCATAGCTAATGTACTATTGTCATAACCAACAAAAAAAGTAGTGTTAGACTCTTTTGCAAGCAAAGGTTATAATGATCAATACCAAACAAAAATTTCTCCATGTCCTCCTATGTGCACCGCAAACTAAACATCCATCATCCCTCCCGCAAGAAAGTCCATAATACAGAACCTTTATGAACTCGTATGTCTAAAAAACCATTCAAGAGACGAAGTCTCGAAGAATAAAACACCCTCTATGTCCTCTATGTCCTCTATGTTTCAAAAACTATTCAAGAGACGAAGTCTCGCAGAATACCCCCTCCATGAACTCCATGCCCTCCATGGTTCAAACCATTCAAAAGACGAAGTCTCGAAGAATAAAACACCCTCTATGCCCTCTATGTCCTCTATGTTTCAAAAACCATTCAAGAGACGAAGTCTCGCAGAATACCCCCTCCATGAACTCCATGCCCTCCAT
>CAZHNG010000129.1:11771-16655 GCA_964533785.1 uncultured Saprospiraceae bacterium
TCTATGCCCTCTATGTCCTCTATGTTTCAAAAACCATTCAAGAGACGAAGTCTCGAAGAATACCCCCCCTCACCCAAACTCCCCCTCCAGTTTTTCAATAAACGCCGACGCCTCCGAATAAACCTCCGACAACTCATTCTCCACTCCGCCCGGCGCAAACTGAGCAAACTCACATTTATCAATAAACCGAATATAGTCATTAACCAATTCGTCATCGACCCGGTGTACAGCCAGCTCCGACTTTACTTTTTCTTTATTCAATTCTCCTTTAGGAATATTCAGTTTATCCGATAGATACCCCCATTGCGCATTGACGATTTCGTTATAAAAAGGATCCCTTTGCCCCTGATCGAGTAAAGACTTGGCACGCTTCAATCTCGATTGAGCAATTTTTTTGGCTTTTTTGTGCTTTACGTAAACCAGGTCCGAGTTGCGTTTCCGGTACCTTTGGAGCCAAAGAAGGCCCATTGAGAACACTCCTAATGGGACAGCGTAAGACAAATAAAAAAGAGCAGAACCAAAAAAGGGACGATCCTTTGCCCGCAACGCAAAATCATTGGTCTTGATATATTGAATATCAGACCCTAATAGTTGCACATCTTCCTTTCGCAAGCCCGGATCGACAGTAAGCAATTGCTCCCCTTCTCCTTTTTCAACATCCACCGAGAACGGGCCCGCGGTGTAAGATTTATACTTTCCCGCCTCCAGGTCAAAAGCAGTAAACTCCAGCGCAGGAATTTCAAAAGTGCCTTCGTGACGAGGAATTAACAAATACTCATAAGTTTTGCTTCCGGTATAGCCTTTGGCACCCGCGCTGAAATTATTGCTGACCTTAGGATCATATACTTCAAAATCAGAGGGAAACCGGGGTTTAGGATCAGACAAAAGCTTCAGATTCCCGGTCCCTGTGTAAGTGATCGTATAGGTTAAGGGCTCATTGGTCTTTGCCGTTTCAGGTTCTAGTGAAGCCGACAATTTTATATCGCCGACTGCTCCCGAAAACCCAGCCGGAGCATTGCCTGGTAAAGGGTTGACGGTTAGCGTAACCGGAGCGGAAGCCAATGTTTTTTCTACGGTTTCAGTAGAGCCAAAAAACTGGTCCAACAAACTTCTGGAACGACGATTTTGTACCCGTACTTGCACCAATGCAGTAATCTCTGCCGGATCAATGGTCAGCGTCCCCGTACGTTCCGGGATCAATACGTGTTGTTGTATAGTAGCTGCATTATAGACCTGCCCATTGACATTCTCCCGCTGAAAGGAAATGTTTTGTGCTTCACGCAGGGTTTCGCTCCAAAAACCGTTATAGGAAGGTGCTTTAAAACCACCTAGATTGGCCAGGCTTATCCTGGTGTATAACTTTAACGTAGCGACTACCGGCTCTCCCTGCCTCACCTCTTTTTTAGATACCCGTAATCGCAGAAATAGATCTTCTTTTGAAATTTCCAGGTCCTGAGTCGGAGTATTAGGTGTAGCCCTTGAATTAGGACTGTTCGGCGTTTGGGAAGGATTTTGACCGGCAACTACTTCAATTGCAACGGGGTTGGATTCATAGGTTTCATTCTCTACGGTAATACTACCCGGCGAAATAGTAAATTGCCCTTCTTTTTGAGCCTGAAGGACATAACTGTAAGATACCTGGAAAGATTGTTCCATTTTGCCATTAATGATCTGCACACTGGAACTGGTAGACCTATTCGGCCCCGAAAGCACGCGAAAATCATTCAATGAACCAGGTACCAAATCAGATCCCTGCGCATTAACCGTATAAACGAGCCGAAATCGTTCCCCTACGCTTACAACCTTGGGCGCCGCCGCCTGGAAACTCACTTCCTGCGCAAGACCTAATTTTGGCAACCCCACTACTAATACAATGGTGAGGCAACGCAATATAATGGCCGGTGTATTTCTTTGTTTCATTGACTTCGAATACATTTTATGGTTGATTACCAGTCTTTTAAAATTTTCACCCGTTGTCCTTTACCTTTCTTTTTTTGTTTATCGTGCAGTTTTTGTTCGTCCATCTGCAAAGCTTGTAAGATCCGCTCTGCTTCTTGACGGGAAAGCTGATCCTTAGGGCGTTCTCCCTGGTTTTGTTGTCCTTGTTCATTTTGTTGTTGCTGATTTTGTGGACTTTGATCTTGTTGCTCCTGCTGCTCCTGTTGTTGTTGATCTTGTTGCTCCTGATCCTGTTGATTTTCCTGATTTTGGTCGTTTTGCTGATTCTGGTCGTTTTGTTGGTTTTGTTGTTGTTCCTGAAGTTTTTTCATGGCGTAGACCAGGTTGTAACGGGTATCCGGATCGTTTGGATTATTCCTTAAAGCTTCGCGGTAGGCGGTTACAGCTTCCTGATATTTTTGCTGTTCCAGGTGAGTATTTCCTAAATTGTGGTAAACTTTTGCCAATTGCTCCTTATCCAAGTTGGGTTGTCGTAACAGATCAAATTGACCGGCGGCCGACTCATATTCTCCTTGTTGGTACAAAGCATTGCCCAGATTAAAATTCGCTTCGTAAGAATAGGCATTCTCTTCTACCCCTTGCCGGTAAGATGATGCTGCCGCTTCGAAATTCCCTTTTTCGTAGGCGTTATTTCCTTTACGAACGTACTTTCCTTCATTTTGAGCAGAAAGTATGAAACAACTACAGAATAAAAGAAACGTAAAATATAATTTATTCATCATTCACTTATTTAAGATTCTAGACGCCAGACGCTAGATGTAATGACATTTCAACTTGTACCTTGAATGGAGCAGCGGAGCGTTTAAATGGTTTATGCTGTTTATAAGGTTTATATAAACTTCATAAACTCATAAACTTCATAAACTAAACAAGGTACAAGAAAGATTGTCAGTACCACTAGATACCAGAATGTTTATTTAAGTAAGCGCGAAGCCGGATTTTTTCCTATCTGTCTGCGGCAAACCGGCAATAAACCAAAACAAGCTTCTACACTTTCAATTTAAATATATCGATCTTCGACAACCGCCGGTTTTTTCTGGGCAACACCAAAAATTCCAGTACCAGAAAAACCAAAGCAATGGCAAGGGGGATCTGAAACCAGGATTCATAATCCGCTACCTTTGCCGTTTCAAAAGTAGCTTTTTCCAGTTCATTGATTTTATCAAAAACTACTTTCAGGGCCGTTGTTACGTTGGAAGCCCTTACGTAAGTGCCTCCTCCTGCGGCAGCGATCTCCTTCATCATTCCTTCATTAAGCTTGGTAATGACCACATTGCCTTCATTGTCGCGGCGAAAATCTTTTTGCCCGTATTGATTATAGACCGGAATGGGCACTCCTCCCGGCGATCCAATGCCAATGGTATGAACTTGAATTCCCTGTTCATTCGCATTTCCAGCCATTTCAAGGACCCCTTCTTCGTGGTTTTCCCCATCTGAAATAACAACCAGCGCTTTATTTCCCTCCGTATCGGGATCAAACGATTCCAGGCATAATTCGATCGCCGCACCGATGGCCGTTCCCTGAGTAGGCACCGTACTGGTTTGAATGCTGTTCAGAAACATCCTCGCTGCCGAATAATCAGTCGTCAGCGGTAATTGCACATAAGCTTCCCCGGCGAAGATGACCAACCCTAATTTATCGTTACGAAGTCTTTTTACTAATTGACCAATGGCTAGTTTTGCTTGTTCAAGGCGGTTAGGCTTTATGTCTTCCGCCAGCATACTATTGGAAACATCCAATGCGATCATGATCTCCACCCCTTCTCTCTGTACTGTTTCCATTTTTTTGCCCATTTGAGGGTTGGCAATACCAAAAACCAGAAACAGGAAAGCAAAAGTCAATAGTATGGCTTTTATAACTGGCCGAACCGCCGAATAACCCGGCATTAAGCGCTTCATTACGGGTAAATCGCCAAATTGCTTAATGGCTTTTTTTCGAAGCCGCCATGCCAAAATGAACAATAACAAAATTACCGGCAAAGCACTCAGTAGAACCAAATATGTAGTATGTTCAAACCTAAACATCATCAAGGTACCGTTCTAAAGACAGTGTATCGTAATAATATTTCTATTAAAAATAGAATACCCGCAGCTAAAGCGAAAGGCAGGTATTCATCATTTTTTTCGCTGAATTCGATAACGCTGATCCGCGTTTTCTCCAATTGGTCAATTTCTTGGTAAATAGACGCCAGATTTTCTTTATTGGTTGCGCGATAATATTTACCACCGGTCATTTGAGCTACCTCCGTTAACACTTCTTCATCAATTTCTACATCTACCATCCGTACCTGTTCGCCCAATGGCGTTGGCACCGGCATCGGCGCCTGTCCTTGCGTACCTACGCCGATCGTATACACTCTGACGCCAAACTCCCGGGCAATTTCTCCGGCTGTTTGGGGGGATACTTCGCCCATATTGTTTACCCCATCCGTCAGTAAAATAACCACCTTGCTTTTAGCGTCACTATCTTTAAGTCTGGCTACTGATGTCGCCAGGCCCAGACCAATAGCCGTCCCGTCTTCCAATAATCCGCTACGGACTTCTGTCAACAGATTGTCGACAACCTGGTGATCCGTCGTTAAAGGACATTGCGTAAAACTTTCCCCACTAAAAATGACGAGGCCGATCCGATCGTTTGGGCGGCTGTCAATAAATTCACCGGCCACTTCCTTGGCTGCTTCCAAACGGTCGGGACGAAAATCCCTGGCCCGCATACTTCCCGAAATATCCGTACAAATGACAATATCAATACCCTCTATTTCTTTATCCGTAAAGCTCTCTGATGATTGCGGCCTTGCCAAGGCAATGATCACCAGGCCAATGGAGAACATGCGCAATGCCGGAGGAAGATGGCGAAAATAATTGCGCCAGGAAACAGGGGCCCCTTTAAGCGATCGTAGTGTAGATAAGCGAACAGCAGTCTGC
>CAZHNG010000130.1:0-16648 GCA_964533785.1 uncultured Saprospiraceae bacterium
AATCAATCACACACAGTCTAGCATCTAGCATCTTATATCTGGCTTCTCACTTAGTAGAATTATATTAAACTTGTCTATTTGCTTTCCTTAATTTTAATGCGGTGAGTTAAACCATTGACCCCAAGCTTATCTCACAGTACAATACTCTTAAATCCCATTTTTATATGATGACAAATTAGTATTCACTACCGGATCAATAAGACTTCTCCCGATAAGACTTCCACTTCCTGGGTTTTCCATACTATTTTAGCCACGTAAACGTAAACGCCCTGAATAGCCTTCTTCCCCTGGAAAGAACCATTCCATCCCTTCCATTGCTGTGGTGTAATAGCCTTTTCTTCAAAAACCATTTCGCCCCAACGATCAAAAATGCGTAAATAACTGATCTCCAGAATATCATCATTTGTATATAAATTAAAGAAATCATTAATATCATCACCATTGGGACTGAAAGCGTTGGGCAAGTAAACGCTTGTTTGCGGTTCGATCACTTCAATTTCCACTGAAGCTGATTTGGTACATCCCGTTAAATCGGTGGCCGTCATAGTATAATTGGTCGTGCTTTCAGGTGAAGCGATTGGTGAAAAACAATCCGTACAGCTCAAACCAATAGCGGGCAACCATTCATAAACATAATCCCCTTCCGGAAATATTTCCGGTTGTAGCCTGATAGAATCTGACCGATCTATCACTACCTGAGCCGGTAAAGCCAGCAAAAATTCACTCGATAGATCCAGGATAGTGAAATTTTCGGTAAGCATACAATCAGCTTCGTCTTTGATGTAAAGGGTGTAATCACCAGGAGGAAGGTCATCAAATCTTGGTTCGGTCTGATAAGACATTCCATCCAGGCTAAATTGTAAACCACTGACATTTAATTGTTCTACAAATATAGAACCGCCGTTTTCCGATGCACATTGGATGTTCCTCTGCCCGGTAGTGATGGATATGGTGGAAGGATTAACAACAAAGGGATATGAAACCACACAGCCATTAGCATCCGTGACGACTAAGTTGTGGTCCCCCTCAGGAACGGCGTACTGAATGGAATCAGTATCATCAGTAAAACTCCAATTCATTTGATAGGGCGAAAGCCCTCCGTTAATAATTGCCGAAACATATCCTCCGTCACTGTCAATACAACTGGAAACCACCTCGACTTCCACCGTCAACCCGGGAAAAACTCGAAGATCCAAAACCTTATTATTACCACAGGCATCAGCTTCCGTTTGGTATATTCCGGTGGAAGTGAAGAAGTTGCCCTCCCATTCAATCGAATCTCCGGCACAAATAAAAACAGTATCCGACATGGACGCTCCCCTACCCACCATCACCGTTAAACTATCACTACTCACGCAACCATTGGTCCTGGTAGCTACTACAGTGTAGACCGCAGTCGTATCTGGCTGAATTACAATTGACCGGCAAGTATCACAACCAATCGGGCTAGAAGTATACCATTGGTAATCATCAAAGCCTGGTGGAGCGATAAGCTCCAAGGCATCGCCATCACAAAGAAGGGTATCCGGTCCGAGATCGATTATTGAGCTGGGTTCTATATTCAGTTCTACGGTATCTACCTGGGAATTACCACAGGCATCAGTGGCTTCTACCCAATATTTCCCTGGTTCCCAGGCGGTAAAAGTGCGGTCCGTAGAACCATCGGGCCAACGGTATTGCTGAAAATCACCGGATACTTCGAAAGTCATCACTCCATTAGCACATACTGTGGTATCAGGTCCCAGGTTCAAGGTAAGGTCATCGTTATAGATCACGGTAATATCATCCGTAAATTGATCGCCGCAGATCCCGGTAGCCGTTACGCTGTAGGTGCCCGCCTCTTGTACGAGAAAAGTGGAATCGGTTGACCCGTCCTGCCAGCGATAATCAACATAATGATCCGTTGCGGATAGCAAAAGCTTCTGATCCACACAAAGCAAGGTGTCCTGCCCCAGGTCAAATGGCCGGCTACTCCGGTCAGTAATGGCAAGCATTAAATCAGAATAATTATTATCAAAATTGCATTCAAAAATAAAAGGGTTGGGCCGCCGGTCACCTTCCTGATCATTGACGATCCAGAAGTAGGATGTTGAATTGGCAGCACCAAACATCCGGACAGTATCCAGCATACCGATATTACCAAAGGGAATCACTGCCTGGTATTCAAAACAAGAATCAGGGGGCAATACTCCTGGGAATACAGGCATGATGGCTGGTGTAGGCGGAACGACCACTATATTCGGCGTGTTGGCAGGTAAATCCAAGTTACCTTCATTGCAGATGCGGAAAGAGATCGCCAGGCTGTCGCCGCAAGGTTCAGCGGTGTCGAAATAGAGGGCTGCGTCCGGGTAATACCGGTCATAACAAACAGGTTCAAGACGAATTGGTAAGTTGCTCAACGTCCGATTAACCGCTGTGGGTAATTCTGGACTAAATTCATCCAATGTCTCATCTTCAACGGCCAGATCTACTTCTGCGACGGCTTGTTGCACAAAACACAAGTTACATTCACCGGCAAATCCTCTCTCGTCTCCAAACAAAAGGATCCCTGTTCCATTTGAAGTGGCACCACCGAGGAACAACTGATTATTTGCATTGACAAATAGGGTGGAAAGTATTTCCTGATCATAACAATTTTGTTCCAATAAATTGCCCTTTGCGTCTACGGTAAACAGGTAGGCCTGATTGTCCAGTAAAGGATCTTTTAGTATCTTATAGTTTCCATTTTGATCTTTTGCTAGGCTGTTCGTTCCAGTAAAATCAGAAAAGATCGGCCAGTTTTTCGCCCATAGTACATTTCCATCAATATCGGTATACGCAACTGCCGTTCTGACTTGATCCGCTCCCATCGCATTCGCAAAATCAAAGAAATTAAAAAGCACGCCACCTTCGTCATTGACCGTCAACGATGACCTTGCCAGTTGTGAACTTGTAAAACCATTAGGGTTTGTCGGATTATAGAAACCGTAATTTTTACCCCATATCAATGACCCATTTTCATCGAATTTCAGGAGCGTTCTTGTGATCGCCAGACCATTTGGCGTAAAACCGCTACCAATATATTTAGACACGATACCATGGGCGTAAAATCCGTTTTGATTATTTTTTTCCAAATCAAATAGCTCAAACTCGCGAAAACCTTTCGACCAAACGATCGATCCATCGGTAGCAATTTTATAAAACAACGTTTGGTCAGTGTCATTCTCAATACCTAGTACTAAATGATCATCAGACAAAGTGATCAATTCGGTCTGGGTGGATACCTGGCTGCTGTTTTTCAAAAAATTTCTCGTCCAAATCATTTCACCCGCCTCATCTAATTTGAAGAGCAGAACGCTATTTTCTCCTCCCGATGATTCGAATGCTACTACGTATAAGTGATCGTTGAGCCAAACCATATCACTATCCCAATACACGGAAACGAATAAATCATCCAATAATTTACTCCAAACCAACTCCTTACCTGCATTCAATTTAAAAAGTAGGTAATTGTAGCCCGAAAGTCGGTCAGGATCTGTACGCCGGCCAATGCCGAGGATTGAGTTATCCCCTGTTACAATGATTTTGTCTACTTCTGATAAGCCGGGAATTTCCAATTGTTGAATTTCCGGACTACAATCGTCAAGACTTCTTACCACGACAAACTGCTCATGCATATCTTCACACTTATTATTATCCGCTACCAACCAGATACTATATACGCCGCTTTCATCAAAGGTATAGGCTAAATTTACGGTATTACCTACCGAGTCACCGTTTACCAACCATTGATATTGAACAGCATTTTGGGAAGTATTGGTAAAATTCAGTGTTTCTCCTTCCAGGATTTGAGTAGTGTCGGCAATAAAATCAGCAATAACGGGGCACACTACCTTTACTAAAACGGTATCTTCTGCTTTAAAGCATCCTGGCTGGTCATTACCGGCACGCACGCGAAGCCAGTAATTTCCTACCTGATCGAAAGTAGTATTCAAAATATCACCCGTTGATAGGGCCTCATTTTGCCGATACCATTGAAAAGTGGTAACGTTCTGCCCGGCAGCAGTAAAATTAGCCGGATCGCCAACATTTACCGTAACCGTGTCACCGGGCGTTATTACGACATCCACATCCACTAGGCAGGGTGCCGCACAAGCAATGCTCTCCAGCAAACTCCTTCTGCGTCCCTGAATAAAAAAGTGCATACGGTCTACCTGTCCTTGCGTAAAGGCAGAATAACAACTGAAACGACCGTAGTCCATATAGTTTTCGATCATATCGTCCTCATCGGAGGACAAACCGGAATCCGTATCCGTAGTGCAGGAATTGGAAGGGTCATCACAAGGAACTCCTGCCGTGGACTGGTCCGGTGGGGTATCGCAAACCTGGTCCCCATCACGCAAACAATCGTCATTTTTACATCCACCGTTGAAAGTATGACGCAAGCCCAGGTAATGTCCCATTTCATGTACCAAAACATTTGAATTGGAGGGAGAACTTCCCATCCAACGGGCCTCCATAACGATGCCGTCAAAACGTCCGCCGTGAGCGCCCGGCAAATAGGCATACCCCGCTACATTGCATCCCCTGCTGCTACTACAGATCTCCCTGACCAACCATACATTTATATAGGATCTCGGATCCCAGCGGATCAGATCTTTGGTGGCGAGATCATCTTCTTCCATGCCGTTGGTTTCAAAAGGAGAAAGGATGCGATTAATGCCCGAGGTAGCATTGCCCTCAGGATCCTGTTGCGCCAGGCAAAACTGAATTTCGGTGTTGACGCCGGTTCCCCGGTCGTAAAATCCCTGGTTCGCAAAGGCGGCGTTCAAATGGTCGATACCCTGCTGTACCAGCGCATCGCTTACGTTCTCATTACCGTTATTGTGCAAAATATGTACGACAACCGGCAACACAACCGGGTTATTGGAACGCAGTTGAATGACGTTTTGGGTCAATAGATCATATCGTTGTTCTTCCAGGATTAATTGTTGCTCATAAATATCGGGATGAGAAGTTTTGGTTCGTTCCCAGATGAAATCGCTGCCGCAGTTTAACATAGGTTCCACCCCGTCAAGGTCTGCCACAGCAGGATCATTGAAAACGAGCCCGATCAATGCCAGCAGAAAAAAGATGACGGATGTTTTAAATGCCATAGCTTTTGAGATGTAGGTGTAGGAACAAAGATAATTGCTGATTACGAAACAATTTTACTTTCACCGTTTGAAAAACTTTTCCTATTTTAAGATTCGTCCCACTTTTCAAAATTATAATAAAACGTGATGAAACCAACTTTGCCGGTAATTCTTACCATACTAACGCTAGCTCTTTTAGTATGGGCGTGTAGCCCTACCAATAAGGAGGAAGCAATTGAAAATGCTGAATACGTAGCTTTAAAGATCAAAAAAGCAGAAAACACCCTTTCGGTCTATAGAAAAGAAACCGAGGAGCTACTCCTTACTCAAAATGGGAAGCCTGACTTTCGTCCCTATTTGCATCCAATCATGGCTCCCGACGGCAAAGGGGTACTGACAGAATACAGCCCCGGCCACCACAAACACCAAACCGGCCTTTACTGGGGCTTCACCAGGCTCAATGGAAGGGACTATTTCCACCATCCGGAAGGTGATTACTGGAAAAAGATTGCTTTGGAAGTGATCGATACCAGCGGAGAGCAGGTAAGCTGGCAAACCGTTTACCACCTGCTAGAGGAATCGGGCGAACCGATCATGGAAGAAACTCAGATTTGGTCTATGCAGGAGCAGGAAGGTAAGTTTTTGTTGAAATTAGAATGGCAAGGAAAAGCATTAAGAGACATTACTATCGGTGAATACGATTACGGTGGCCTTTTCCTTAGAATGCCCTGGAAAGAAGGGATTATCGGAGAAGTCGTCAATGCCGCCCGGCAGCGCAATGAAAAAGCCGAAGGAAAACGAGCCATGTGGGTAGACGTAGGTATGCAGGTGGAAGGTAGAGATGACCTGGCCCACATTACGATCTACGATCATCCGGACAATAAGGGCTATCCTCAACCATGGCGAGTGGACGGACAGTTAGGAGTTGGTACGGTCCGGGCACGTCTGGGAGACTGGAGCATCGAAAAAGGAGCTACCGAAATCATCCGGCACCATATTATAGTCCATACCGGTGAATTGAACAACATGGAACTCACTAATCTGTGGGAATCTTTTACCGGTCAGGGATCGACTTATTCAACGGCATCTTTGTGGGGGCTGGCACAAGAGGAAGGCCTGCAGGCCAAATTTCTCACTCCTCAAGAAGCCGTCGATGAAATGACTGTAGCCGACGGCTTTCAGGTGAATGTATGGGCTTCGGAACCCATGGTCACCCAACCGATGGCCTTTTGCTGGGACGACCGGGGAAGGCTGTGGATTGCTGAAAACAGAGATTATGAGTCAAGAGGAAAAGGATTCTCGAACTCCGGAGACAGCCGGATCCTGATTTTAGAAGACACTGATAACGATGGGGTCGCCGATCATCAGAAAGTTTTCCTGGAAGGCATTCCGTTTCCTGCAGCAATTGCCGTAGGTTTTGACGGATTATTCCTGGGAGCTCCTCCCAACCTGCTGTTTGTTCCCAATCGTAATGGCGACGACAAAGCGGATGTGGAAGACATCGAAATCAGGTTGACGGGCTGGGGTATCCGGGACCGGCATGAAACCATTAATAGTCTGCACTGGGGCCCCGATGGATGGATCTATGGACTGGAAGGGTTTGCTACACCTTCCAAAATAAGGAAACCAGGACCGGAAGACCGCCTCTACCGACCAGGAGAGCCTTTCCCGGAAGATCTACTGGAAAAAGAAGGCGTTGACATCAACGGCGGCGTCTGGCGTTATCATCCTGTCAAAGACCGCTTTGAAGTAGTTGCGCACGGCTTTAGTAATCCCTGGGGTATTGACTATGACGCCAAAGGGCAACTGTTTATCAGTGCTTGTGTAATCCCTCATTTATTTCACGTTATCCCCGGTGGAATTTACCACCGGCAAGGGGGCCGTCACTTTAATCCCTATGTGTACAGCGATATCCAAACGATCGTCGATCACCGTCACCGTTCTGCACACGGCGGGGCCAGGGTCTATCTCTCTGACGCTTTTCCCTCTGAACACCACGGTCGCATTTTCATGGCCAATATTCACGAACATGCTGTTCTTTCTGACGTTTTGACGCCCAATGGCTCGGGTTTCATAGCTAGTCACGGGGAGGATTTCTTACTGGCCAATAATGCACAGTGGATTGGCTTCAGCATGGAGGTAGGGCCGGATGGAGGTTTGTACGTACTGGATTGGCATGATGCCGATATCTGCGGCAAGGAAGTTCTGCATAAAGAAACCGGCCGGATCTTTCGGGTCACTCCTCAGCAATCACTGGCTGAAAATTGGGAGGGACGGTATGATGACCTCAAAAAAAAGCCCGATGATTTTTTGGCCAACCTCCAGAAAAGTGCTAGTTCCTGGCATGCCAGGCGAGCCAGAGTTATTCTTCAGGGAAGGGCCGCAAACGGTAACATCAGTGAAAAGGCAATCCTTTCACTGAAAAAAACTTTCAATGACCACCAGAATGGAGATATACGACTACGGGCAATGTGGGCACTGCATACTACAAATAACCTTTCCGATCAAGAACTGCTGAAGACCCTTCAAGACGAAGATCCTCATCTGCGGGCCTGGGCTATCCAATTGATCTGTGAAGACCATGACCCTTTTGAAGGAGCCCTCAGCCAATTCCTGAATATGGCCGAAGAGGATCCCTCAGCGGTAGTACGACTTTATCTGGCAGCCGCTTTGCAACGAATGCCCTACACCGCAAGATGGGCTATTGCTGAAAAATTGGTACAACGAACAGAAGACCTCGGCGATCATAATATTCCCAAAATGATCTGGTTTGGGATTGAACCGCTGGTAGCAGAAAGCCCCGAGAAAATACTGGCAATAGCCGGTAAAAGCACAATACCGGTTATTACTGAATTTATTGCCAGGCGGTTGGTTGACGCGAATGCTACGGAAATTCTCGTTGCGGGAATAAGAGAATACTCAAGGGCTCGCCTGCCCTTACTCACCGGCTTAAACGATGGATTGAAAGGGCGAACAGATATGGTAGCTCCCAAAAACTGGCAAGGACTTTATACCAAATTGCAATCCAACAAAAAATTGGCAGCACTGGCCTTAGCTATCGGACAACAGTTCGGCGATAGTGAAGCTGCTAAACAGTACCTTTCAATCTTATTGGATAAAAGAAAACCCATTGATGATCGACGGGAAGCCATTGTTAACCTCGCAGCAAAACAATGGCCGGAATTAGAGGGGCATATTCCGGAAATCATCAAAGAAGATTCCTTAAGAATTGAGGCGATACGTGCCATTGCTGCCTTCGAAAACCGGGAACTTGGAAAATCTTTGGTGGAACAATTGGATCAATTTCAGGAGAATGAAAAAGCAGAGGCCTTACAAACGCTCTCTTCAAGATCCACTTACGGCTGGTTATTGACGGAAGCCTTAAAAAACAATGAAATTGACAAGAAAGAGATTCCTGCTTACGTAGCCCGACAATTGCGAAGAGTAGTCGGGAATGGTTTTGTGGAAGTATGGGGGCCGATCGATCAACTTTCCGGGCAAAAGGAGGCCGCTTACGCCAAATACACTAAATTACTGACTGACGAAGCCCTTGTCCAGGCAAATAGGAGCCACGGGCGCCGCATTTTTCAACAATCCTGTGGAGCCTGTCATAAGATGTTCGGTGAAGGCGGCAACATCGGACCGGATTTAACCGGTTCCAATCGCACAAATCTTAATTATATCCTCAGTAATATTATTGAACCCAGCAGCGTAATTCAGGATGACTACAAAATGGTCATCATAACCACAACAGACGGCAGAACGTACAGTGGTAATATTACGGCAGAAGATGAACGACAAATCACTTTGAGAATAATTGGGCAGGATAATGTAGTTATCAGTAAATCAACTATCCAGGCAAGGGAACAGTCTCCTAATTCGTTGATGCCCGAGGGTATATTGAACACTTTAACCGACGAAGAGGTCATCGATTTAATTGCCTATCTTCGGGTATCGGATGAGGTGACACCTACCGGAAGGTGACCCCTTCATCTCAGAGCAAAAAATAACGAACTATGTGCGGTAGAGCTACTTTACTCAAACCTATTAAAGTCATCGAGGAAAGGTACCAGGCAAAACTGGAATTTCCCGAAGATGCCAGCAAGGTGATCATGCCAAACTATAATATTGCCCCCACCCACCTGCACCCCGTACTCACAAATGAAGATCGCGATCATCTCCAGTTTTTCCGCTGGGGTTTGATCCCCTTCTGGGCTAAGGATCAAAAAATCGGTGGCAGGCTGATCAATGCGCGGATAGAAACTGTTCTGGAAAAGCCAGCTTTTCGAAGCATCAACAAACGGCGTTGTCTAGTTCCATTCGATGGGTTTTACGAATGGAAAAAAGTGGACAAAAAGAAATTGCCTTACCGGATAATATTAAAAGAAGAAAAGCTTTTTTCAATTGCCGGTATATGGTCAAGCTGGAAAAACCCGGCTGGCCAAAAAGTATATTCCTTCACCCTTCTTACCCAACCGGCAAATCCATTGGTCGCCCAACTGCACGATCGCATGCCGGCTATTTTGTTACCGGAACAGGAAGTCGCCTGGCTGGACATGGATTTACCCGCCAAAGAGGTGGTGGAAATGATCCACCCCTACCCTGCCGATGATATGCAGTTGTACCCGGTTTCGATCAGGGTCAACAAAGTAAAAGAGAATGATGCTTCCTTGGTTGAAGAAGTTAATGTTGAGTAAAAAGGATTTTTATGAAATATACCGTTGAGAAGGGAGAACATGCCTTTAAACCTGATTTACCATTGTACATTTCTTCTTTTTCAAGTTTAAGAGGTTTTAAATATCAGATCTATTTTGATGAAAGTATTAAATACAAATTAAACAAAAAGGATCAATTAGATTGGAATAAAGGAGGAGGAATCAGTTTTCGGTTGTTCAGCAATAACAAAGATTCAGCCATGTGGGCGTGGAGATGGAATCCTAATAAAGAAAAGATAGAGCTCAGCGCTTACAGCAATCACATTGATATGCCGAGAGGAAGAATCATGGGCCAATTGCGTTCCAGACAACAAGTGATTTTTACAATCGACCCCTTCCAAGAAACAACAATAACACTGGAAAAGAGTAAGGATAATCGGCATATAAAATTCGAGTTCAAAGCCGTTGGTAGCAGCGGGGTTGCTACTGTTATGCATCCCATAAGGAAAGCATTCAGTTTTGCCCGTCGATTTCACGCCTGGTTTGGAGGTAATCAACCGGCACCCCGTGACATCAATTTGATGATCGATATCGAAGAACTTTAGCTAAGAAGATATATTACCCCCACAAGCCATACATTTTTGGTAAATTTCAATATTATAATCTAGATAAAAACGAAATTCCATGGTTAATCGTCGTAAATTCATCCAAACAGGTGTGGTTGCTGCATCTGTCTTATCTGTTAATGCTAGTTTTTGTACCACCGAAAATAAATCGGCTAATGAAATTGTCAACCTGGGCATTATTGGTACTGGAGATCGCGGCAGTGGTTTGGCAAATTTAATGCAGGATATGCCAGAATTCCGCATCGTTGCCGGCTGTGATGTTATCCCGCAAAGGTTAGATGCTTTTAAAGCGCTGGCGGATAAGAATGCTGAGTTGTACAAGGATTACCGGTTCCTTCTCGACAATCCGGACATTGATGCGGTGCTAATCGCCACGCCATTCAGTATGCATCACCACATGGCAGTAGATGCCCTGGACGCAGGAAAGCACGTGTATTGTGAAAAGACAATGGTTAAAGGCATTGATAAGGTGAAAGATCTGGTAAAGAAAGTGAAAGATCAAAATAATATTTTCCAGGTTGGCCATCAGTATCATCATTCCCGCCTGTATAAAAAGGTGGTTCAAATTATCAAAAGCGGCTACATAGGAGAAGTCTCTGCCTTTCAATGCCAATGGAACAGGAATGGCGACTGGCGCCGTCCAGTTTCTGATCCGGACCTGGAACGAATTATCAACTGGAGGATGTACAAGGAATTTTCCGGCGGCCTGGTCGCTGAGCTTTGTTCTCATCAAATCGATTTTGTCAACTGGGTATTGGATGCCCACCCGCAGGAGGTCATCGGAATGGGCGGTATCGATTACTGGAAAGACGGCAGGGAAACTTACGACAATGTGCATCTTACCTACCTGTATCCCAATGGTGTCAAAGCGAAATTTACTTGTCTGACCACTAACGGCTACGGTGATTACCAAATTAAAGTAATGGGTAAAAAAGGAACGATTATCCTGGATTATGATAAAGCCTGGATCTACTCAGAAGAGGTCAAAGAAAAAGGTTCCGGTATCGTAGACGGCGTCTCCGGAGCTACTTTGAATGCCTGGGAAAAAGGAGAAGGTGCCCCGATAAAAGCGGAACATAAAAACCCATCCATCTTTGCCTTGCAGGATTTTCAAGAGAATATTCGCTACAGTAAAACACCCATTTCTGATGTCCGCAGCGGGGCTTCGGCTGCTATTGCCGTGCAAATGGGATTGGATGCCATGGAAAAAAAGCAAGCAGAAACCTGGAAGGACGAGTATAATGTTTGATGGTAGCCCGCTATTCGTTTAGTAGACTTGTCTAAAAGATGTCTTCAAAAGTTAAAATGAGGTATTTTTCCAATTTGAATGCACCGTCTAGACAAGTCTAGTGGTTCCCAATAGTAATTTTTGTCAACCTGCCGATAGACTTTTGTCATCTACTAACAGTTAGACGAAAGCTAACTTTACAAGTGATAAATCTAAAATTAGTATCATACCAAATGCAACGGAATGGATTTGGTACTACAACATAGACATACTATGAAAGGGCATTTAATGATCATCCTTATTCTGGGCATTCTTTTACCAAGTGCTTGTAGTTCTTATCAGCCGGTCATAGAAAGTAGCGGTACGCCAAAAAACATTATTCTTTTGATCGGTGATGGAATGGGCATCAACCAGATCACAACACGCTACTATTTCAATAAAGAAAATGAAACCAGTAATTTTTCACGATTTAGGTATATTGGCTTGCATATCAATATCCCTAAAGGCGAAAGAGTAACGGATTCTGCCGCTGGAGCTACTGCTTTTTCCGCTGGTGTACAGACCTATAACGGTGCCATAGGAGTCGACAGTGACACCGTACCCGTAAAGACGATCCTGGAGATTGTAGCCGAAGATGGATGGAAAACAGGAGTGATAGCAACTTCGTCGATCGTTCATGCTACCCCGGCCTCCTTTTACGCGCATACGGCCCTGCGGACCAGCTACGAGGAGATAGCCCGGCAATTGGTGTATTCACCCGTAGATTTTTTTGCAGGAGGCGGCCTGCAGTTTTTTGTCGAACGAGCTGATCGCTTAAATTACCTTGACAGCCTACAACAATATGGATTTGAGGTAAGAACGGATAAGTTATCCCTGAGCAATCCAAGCAGCGATCAAAAATACGGTTTTCTACTAGCGCCCGACGGTATGCCCAAGATGCAGCAAGGCCGTGGTAATTTTTTACCCAAAGCCACCAAATTGGCCATCAAACATTTGTCACAGGAGGAGAAGCCCTTTTTTCTCATGGCGGAAGGTTCTCAAATCGACTGGGGAGGCCACGGAAATGATGCACTGTACATCATCGAAGAGATGAAAGATTTTGATGAAACGATCGGTGAGGCGCTTGACTTTGCCCGTAAGGATGGTAATACATTGGTCGTTGTTACGGCCGACCATGAAGCCGGCGGCTTTTCCTTGCCCGCCGCAACCGTTTTTGGCCGGCCCGACTACCGTAAACTTACCCCCGCCTTTACTACGGGCAACCATACCGCCGCACTCGTACCGGTTTTCGCTTACGGCCCGGGGGCAGAACTATTCACCGGGATTTATTATAATTATGAAATTTTTGACAAAATGATGCAGGCGCTAGGTAAAGAAAAATAACTCACAGAATTTAAATACACTGTAACACAAATTTCTTTCATAAAGGTTCTTCGCTCCATAAATAATTGAATTTACCCGTAATTTGCAGACTCTATCAGTGGTTATAAGTTGAATTTGTACTGTCGTCTCTTAAAGCGTATGGCTTTATTGCTTGAAAGCTGGTTCAAATAGCAGGTTGGTATTCTCGTCCGGATCATTCTCGTGATTAAATAACATTTTCGCGATCACAGAATCGTTTTCCGTCCGCCACTCCGTATAAGCCTGTTTTGAAGTAGTATAAGTAAACCCATTCTGCCAAACCGATTCAACGGTATCTTTCCAAGCTACATTTTGATGCTCCCCTAAAAGGGAGACCAGGCTATTACCCTGGAGATGATCAGGGGTAGGTATGCCGCATAATTCCACCAGCGTGGGGTAAATATCCACAAATTCAACCATTTCTTCGCGTACGTATCCCCGTTCCTGCCCCGGCAGACGCATAATGAGCGGTGCTTTTAAAGAAGTTCGGTAGTTGCAATGTTTACACCACAATCCGTGTTCGTAAAGGTTCCAACCGTGATCACCCCAGAGTACAACAATAGTGTTTTCATCCAATTTCAGTTCCTTTAAGGCTGCTAATAGTTGACCAATAAGCGCATCCGTATAACTCACGCAGGCATAGTAGCCATGAATTAAAGTTTTTGCCAGTGAATCACTGACGGGGCCTTCAGCAGGAACACCATAGTAATGTCTAAGTTCCCCAAAATTATGCAGGGCTTGTCTCGGGACATCCGTCGGCTTAGATCGATTTGCGGGTAATTGGATCCGCTCTCGTGAATAAAGACCCCAGTATTGCTGTGGTGCATTAAACGGAAGATGAGGCTTATGATAGCCGGCTGCGAGAAAAAAAGGACGCCCGGCATCTTTTAGCTTTCGCAGATCTGCAACGGTTTTCAGGGTCATTTCACCGTCCCGGTAGGCAGAATCCGCCACAGTTGCACTTTCAAAAGGATATCCTCTTTGGCCTTCAACGGTATCCAAATTGATATTTTCCGATGTTAAATAGTCCCTTGGAGAAAATTGTCCGGGATTTCTCCAGATTTCATCCCAGTCTTCTTTCGAATCTTCGGGATTATGAAAGACTTTGCCGTTAGATATGGTCGTATATCCATTGGCTTTTAGTAACCCTGGCAGTGTTTGTACCTCCGGTGCATCTTCGTCCGCACGGGTATAATATTTTTTGAAGCGGGTTAAAGTAGGACGTAATCCGGTGAGAATACTTGCCCGCGACGCACCACATACTGGAATATTACAGTAGGAGTTCTTGAATAAAACGCCACTATGCGCTAATTGGTCAATGTTGGGAGAATGGATATGGTCTTTACCGTAACAACCCAACTCAGGCCGAAGGTCGTCCACCGCTATAAACAAGATATTGGGAGGAGCGACTGTATCCATTTCCCGCTCTTCACAACCTGCCCAACAGAGCAGCAGCAAAAAAAGAAGGTAAATCCTGGGGGTTCGCATCGAATTTATTCATCTTTCCTACTTTAACCATTCAATCGCCTCTTGCTTCTGATCCAATTGAAAATGCTTTGCTGAAATGCCCGGGGTAAAGAAATCGCCGATCTTGGTGATCGTTTCCATACCTTTGGCTACGATAGCGATCTTCAATATTTTATCGTAATAATTGATAGTGGTCTTAATATCCTGAAAGAAGGCATTCAGCGTCATCCCTTTTAAGGAAAGGATCTCAAAATAGACTCGTACATCCGGATGCTGGGACAAATGGCTGTCGAATTGTTCATTGATGAATTCGTAGTCAGCCTTGCTGAGGTTTCCGTTAATAGAAAAGCCTAATACATGATCAACACCGGTATCCTCTTGTTTGATGTTAAGGGTATCATCCAAAGTAGGTAATTGCAGCCATTTGAGGGCCTGACCAGTATCATTAAGCCCGAAAGTCCTGATGTCTATTCCGGGCGTAAGAAAATCTCCGAATTTACTGGCGTTCTTTAACCAAAGTTTGTCGGTGAGTAATGCATATTTTTCGATCTTCCCGATGATCTTGAACTTGTGGCGCATGGTATTGAAAAAGGATTTCAGCGTATCCCATCCTTCCACTTCCTTAACAATAGCGTACAATCTGATTTTACCAAATTGATTGGCCCGGGCCTCTATTTCCGTGAACAATTCTTCGACTTCTGCTTCCGCCAATTTACCATCGATGATGAATCCGATAATGTTTTCCGGTGTTGTGCTGTCCTTGATTAACATGTTTGATTGTATTGTCTTAAATGAATTAAGGAAATGTCTATTTCAATATAGACAATTTAATGCGAAGTTTTTCAAAAACTTTTTTCCTATTTTTCTAAAATAGATTCCAGGTGCTCCTGATAACTCCGCTCTATCCGGTCTACATCGGAAGCTTCTACAATGGGCTCTGCTCCTTTGACATTTGCCAGCACCTGATCAGCATTTTTTGCCCCTACCAATACGGATGTGATCCCTGGCTGTTGTAAGGTCCAGTTGATCACCACCTGGGCGACACTGACCCTGCGCTCCTCAGCAATGGCCCGCAAAGTATCCAGAAAAGATTGTAATGCTCCCCAAATTTCGGGTTTGTAATACTTATAGAACCGGCTGCGATTATCCCCTTCCGGGAAATGGGGTATCTCGCGGAATTTCCCCGTTAACAATCCGCCTGCTAAAGTACCGTAGGACAGAATGCCAAGATTATTGGCAATACAATAAGGGATAACATCATCTTCAATTTCCCGTCTCAACAGGGAATAATGAGGCTGCAGACTGACAATTTCCGTTAAAGCGCTGGCCTCTTCCATCAATTCTACTGGAAAATTAGAAACGCCTAAATATTTGAATTTCCCCTGCTCCTTGATTTTCACCAAAGCTTCAATCGTATCCGCCAATGGTGTATCCGGATCGGGCCAGTGAATTTGGTACAGATCAATATAGTCTACCCCCAAACGAGACAAAGAAGCATCGATTTCTTTGTAAAGACTATCGGGTTTTAAGGTTCTGATGAAAGCATCTTTCGTTCGGATCACCCCTGCTTTAGTAGCAATGACGACTTTATCTCTTCTCCCGGCGATGGCTTTGCCTACCACTTCTTCAGCGTGGCCGGCCCCGTATGCCGGTGCAGTATCGATCAAGTTTATCCCCGCATCCATAGCGGTTTGGATCGTTCTGATAGACACCTGGTCGTCCACTGCTCCCCAGAAGTCGTTCCCCATTGCCCAGGTACCCAATCCGACCACTGATACTTTTAAATCGGTTTTTCTTATTTTTCGGAAAATCATAATTGGTTTATTTTTCTAGACTTTTGACGCTAGACTCTAGAAGTTAGACTAAAAATTTTAACTAATTGACAATCAACGGAAATTTTATTTATTCTGAAAAATTGATATCCATTGAATATCAGCGGTTTGTTGTCTAAAATCTAGCGTCTAGTGTCTAGCGTCAAAAGTCCAATATTTTTACACGCACAAAAATAGTTTAAAATGAAAAAGAAAGAAAACGATCCTAGCCGTCGACAATTTATAAAGTCTACCGGCACCGCGGTATTAGGGTCTGGTATAAGGCTGAATGTATTAGGCCTACCTGAAGATGTAGAACCGTTGTGTATGGGGGCTCTGGGCTACT
>CAZHNG010000131.1:0-16634 GCA_964533785.1 uncultured Saprospiraceae bacterium
TAACTAAAAACCAGCAAAATATACTTTAGTTAAATATTACTTGATGCCTATGGCAATTTCTGCGGGACGCTGATGCTTTGGCATCACCTACGTTTTTTGCCTCGTTCAGCATAAAATTTGCCTCGCTTTCGCTCGTTCATGACCCACCGAACAAGTCTAGTGGTATTTCCATCGCTTTCTTTTGGCCTTGGGCTTGATAAAGGCCGTCTTTTCTGATGCAACATAGAAAAATCTTTCATTGACAAAATCAATGGATTCAAACTGGGTAGCTACCAATCCGGAAATCCTTTTTCGTTTCAGTTTGCCACTAAAGAAATGATTACCAGGGTATTCTTTAAAGAAAAAAACAGAAGCAGAAGAGCAAGGAAAAATCCCCAACCATTTTTTATAATAATAAGAAAGTAATGCAACGGTACCGCTGGGATGATGAATAGCCGCTCCCGTTACGACTCTCTTCTTCAATGTCAGACTATCTTGCAATACGGCGACCTGCTGTTGACCGGTTTTTGCAAGGGCATATTGCCGGGTAATAAATTGACTTTCGGGGAGTCTGTCTTTGGTAAATAAGTATAAGCTGTCTTTTAAACAAAAAAAGCCTTCTACATTGAAGCTGATGCCGGGGTTAGATTGATTTTCGTAGGTATAGGATATGCTGTCCACTTTTTGAGATGCCGGCTGGAATTTATAAATCACCAATCTTTTCCGGTTATTTCGATTGTTGCCAAAGTCTCCTATGTACAGCCAGCCTTCATTATCATAGGTGATGTCTTCCCAATCGATATGTTGACTCATAGGCACTTCTACCGTCGCAAGCAGAAAGCCCTCGTCATTTGTTAAATACAATTTGGGCGCATCTCCACTATCATTGTGCCACCACATGCTGTCCTGGGAAACATAATATAAGCCTGATACTTCTTCCAATTGCCCGGGCAAGCGGATCTTTTTTTTAGGTTTTTGCTGGCCATATGCTGTTATTGCAATCAAAAAACAAAACACCATTAAGGCAAATAACCTTGTAATGCTTCTTTGCAATTTTGGAACTTTCTTATGCAATCTCATATTTTCCAATACTTTAAGTTGTGGTAGACCCTTTTGTAGCAACTTTAAGGAGTGTTAGTATCATTCAATTCCCAGATTCATCCCTCACTACCTCCAAAGTTTTGACATCACCTTCCGGTGTTACCAGGATAAACTCCTTTTGTCTTTCCACTTTGGTAGCGGGCTTCCTTTCCGGTAACGTGAACCGCACGAGCAAATTATAGGAGAATTGAACAGCCGGTTCCAGAATTTCAGGATTGATGACAATATCATAATCATTGGCGGGAACGGCATCGTAAAAGCGGGAAACGGGTTTGTCGACCTTGTCTACTTTAACATCATTTCTCTGCTGCGCTGGCAAAGATTGCCCACTAAAGGCCTGATAGCTTTCGTAACGGTCACCAGGATAAGCGACCCATGCATTTTCTCCGGTTATGAGGTAAGCGGAATCCAGGTCAATTCCGTACGCTTTGTATTCGGTCTTGATCTGGTTAAGGTATTCCAGTGCTGCCCTTCGCAATTCACTGTATTTTTCATTAGGGTTTTCTACGTAATAATCTACTTTGACGATATCGTAGATCTCCTGCTTTGCCGCAGCGGTAACGATCTGGTCAATTAATGAGGGATCAGTAAAACGAATGTGCATGTTTTTTTGTAATTCGAATCCAATAGGAATTTCCTTGTACGTCTTTTTTGAAAATAATTTTTTGGAAACATCAAATTCATACTTGGGCAAAAAGTTGACCATGTCCACGTAGATGTCTTCTGCGGGGATACCCAAGTTTTTTAGTTCACTGATAAAAGGTTGAATACGATTGCTCAAAGCGGTATTGGTCTGATCAGCGGTACTTCCTAATTGGATAACATTAAATATCGCGGTGTAGGCGGTAGCTTTTTGGTTGGAAAGCGCATTGATACTGATGTCGAGCATATTATTACCGACAATGGTGGCCGCCTTCGCCATGGAACGGTATTGGATGGACGGACCGAATTCGTTGGACTGTTGTGCTTGTAAAGGGATGTTGTTCGGGATTGCATTTTTTCGTTTGTAATTCCCGAGTATTTGACCTATTGAAGAATAAGTCCAGAAAAGAATGAAAAAGAGGAGAAAATATGCTTTCATGGTATCCGGTTTTGTGATGATGACTTTAACTTAACGCAAAGGTGCGGAGAACTAGTCCACTGTTTCCAGTAATTGGCTATATCCGTTTAAGAAATCTTTGATCTTCATTCGCTTACGGCCTTGTAGTTGCAATTTAAGCACATTGACGAAACCATCCTGGGTAGCAATGAATAATTTTTTGGGCTCGACGATAAATGCTCCTGGCTGATATTCATGCTCTTGGAAGATGGGCTCTGTCCGCAGGATTTTCAACTCCTGTTCATTAATAGTTGTCCAGGCAGTAGGGTAGGGGCTAAGCCCTCTGATGAAATCGTGTACTTTCCGAGTAGTTTGGGCAAAGTTGATTTCGCAGGTTTCGTGGTATATTTTGGGGGCTTTGGTGGCCAATTGATCATCTTGCTTTTTCAGTTCGAATTTACCTTTTTCGATCAATTGGACGGTTTTAAGAACGACTTCAGCGCCGAGGTGCATCATGCGATCGTGCACATCACCGGCAGTATCCATAGGTTGAATGGGCATGCTTTCCTGGAGGATTACATCACCGGTATCAATTTTTTCCTGAATGAAAAAGGAAGTAACACCCGTTTCTTTTTCGCCGTTGATAACGGCCCAGTTAATGGGGGCTGCCCCCCGGTATTTGGGAAGTAAAGAACCATGCAAGTTGAATGTTCCATACCGAGGCATGGACCAAACGGCTTTGGGTAACATTCTAAAGGCAACCACCACCTGCAAATCAGCAGCCAAAGCAGCTAAAGCCTTTTGAAATTCTGGAGCCTTTAAGTTTTTGGGCTGTAAAACTGGAATATCTTTCTCAAGGGCATATTTTTTGACCGCAGATTGCAATAACTTCTTACCGCCGCGACCGCCGTATTTATCCGTTGCGGTGATGACCCCTACTACGTCGTACCCATTTTCTACTAAAATCGCTAAAGAAGGAACTGCAAATTCGGGCGTACCCATGAAAACTATTTTCATAATATTATTTTTGTTGCATTCAACTATCACTAACTATGGAAGCAGGTAAACAAGTTTCGAAAATACTGGAAAAATTTGACTCCGATATCGATGGCTTAAAAATATATTACAAAGCCTGGTGGGTAGACGATCCTATTGCGGTCATTGGAATTGTTCATGGATTGGGCGAGCATTGTAATAGATATCAGGAACTTGCACAATTTTTCAATAAGCAGCAGTATGCAGTGGTCGCTTACGACCGGCGCGGGCATGGCCGGTCTGAAGGAAAGCTCGGACATACCAACAGCTTTGAATCTTTGCTGAAAGAAATTGAACTATTATTTGCCTGGGCAAAAGAAATGGCAACGGATGCTCCGCAATTGATTTATGGGCATAGTATGGGAGGAAACCTTGCTTTGCATTATTGTTTGGAGAATCGTTCCCCCCTAATAGGTTGTATGACCAGTGCTCCCTGGATCCGGCTTCCTAAGCCTACTCCGCCGGCGCTAATAGCCCTGGCAAAGTTTATGAATGTTATATGGCCTTCTTTTTCTCAGGATAATGGATTGGAAACTCAGTTTTTGTGTTCGGATCCACAGGTGGTCCAGGATTACCTGAATGACCCTTTGGTACATAGTAGAATTAGCGCCAGAATGGCCGTTAGCATGTTTGAGGCAGCAGACAAATTAGACCAGTACGAAGGAGCGTTTCCGGTGCCGGCCCTGCTGATGCACGGAACGGCGGATAATTACACTGCTCCCGAAGGTACGGAGGCTTTCGCTGAAAGAGTATCGGGGCAGGTATCTCTGAAACTTTGGCCGGGAATGTACCACGAAATTCACCATGAACCCAACCGGCACCTGGTTTTGGAAGAGATCATGAAATGGCTGAAGGGGCAATGGGCAATGGGCAATGAGAGCAATGAACAATGAGCAATGAACAATGAGCAATGAACAATGAACAATTAACAATTAACAATGTGCAATGTGCAGGTCAACTGCCATCTTCTTTTTTTCCAATAAGTTGCACCATTTTACAGGGGCCATCGGTATTGACTTCTTTAATGGAATAACTGGTAATCACGCGATCGTATTTTGCCGGATCACAAACCAAAATGTGGTCTCCGATCTGGTGAGTTTTTTGTTCCAGGTAAGTAATGACGGATATCTCTTTATCGAATTGCTCATTCAATAATTGGGCATAGAAGGCAGCCTGTACATTATATTCATATCCATAGACGGTGTAGGAATTGAGGCTCGTTTTTTTCATGAGGTATGCGTATTGATTAGGTTCTTCCGGCCAACGCTGATTGAGATTGGTTTTTAACACCTTATAATAACCTATCAGGAAAAGTATGGTTACACCTGTTAATAACATGAAATTTGGCCGATTATCAGGGGATGAAATTCTTTTTTTTCCGATTTTTAGATGAGTCAGCGTCACTCCCAGCAGGATTGCTGCCAGCGGATAGAGCATAGTATCATACCAATACAATTTGGTTTGCGATAGCGTAATGAGCAGGGCAAAACTAATGATAGCAATCACTACTAGAGCAATAAAACTTTTATGCCCTTTACAAATAAATGCAAGCGGTAACAATAGACACCAGGGGAAAAAACCTTTTTCAAAAAACTGTTGCAAATAAAAATACCAGGGGAGTTTATGGTTTTCAATGGTGCCGGTATAACGTCCCCATACTGTATCCCAGACTAAATCGAAAAAGCCTGGAAAGAGCATATCCATTAACCAGTAATAGGCAACGATGGTGAATATGCTTATCGCTAATACGAGATAGACCAATCTTTGCCGGATGATTTTTGTGAATTCCCGGGCGTAGATGGAATAGACCAAAAAAGCTTGGAACAGAAAAAAGGCCATAATCCCCTTTGTAAAAAAAGCGCCAAGTGTCGCCAAGGTGAAAAGAACTAAATGCTTGGGTTGATACGCTTTACTGATATAAAAGTAAAAAGCAAAAAGCTGTAATAACAAAAAAAAGAGGATTAAAACATCGTGATCGCCCGTTCTTACTACGTGCTCGCGGATATAGCCCCAGCTGCTCAACAGGATTATTCCGCTCAAAAAGCCTGGCCAGTAGGATCGGGTTATCTGATGCAGCATTTCAACGATCAGCACGACCGTAAGCATTGTAAATAAAGCTATTGGCATACGAAGAGCCCATTCTGTGTAGCCGAAAAGTTCAAAGGAAATAGCTTGAAGAAAAGAACCTAAGGGTGGTTTCAAATTAGGATAAGAAGTGATTCCCGGGTATTGCTCAAAATTTTTAAGATAGGCGTGTTCGGTAGAAAAGTGGTAGGCCCTCATTGCGTAAAGGGATTCATCCCACGCCTTAAAAGGTTGCTTGCCCAATTGATGAAAAACAGGCAGATAGGCAATCAGAAAAAGCCCGGTGTAGAATAAATATTTTTTTTTCATTTACTGGTTTTTTTGTTCGGCAAAGATAGAATGAATTGTCCAAGTCAATGGATGTTATTACCTTTGCATGGCAACTATTGAATTATGAGTGTTCCTGATCCGGGGCAACTACTCATACAGAATAATCTCTCCCGTAAGACCACCTTCACTGATAGCATCCGATTTTTTTAAGGTCAGAAAAATACTATGAGAAAATTATTATCCCATTCATTTCGGGCAATGAGTCTGCCTGCGCTGTTTTTTATTTTCTTCAGTTTCAATCATGTTGGCATGGCTCAATTGCCGGCATGTACGAATGATCTGCCATGTGATGCGGTAGACCTTGGAGTTATTTCCTATGGCCAAATAATCGGCGATAAAAACCTCGGTATTTATGACAATACCTGCGGGACCAATCAGAATGAACCAAATCCTTTCGACTTCAGGGGCAGGTGGAACGACGCAGGCGTGTGGTTTAAAATTACAACAGACGACAATCCTGAATTTTTGTATTTCGAAGCCATCAGTGATCCCGAAAATACGGGCGATCCAGTGGATCTAGAGTTTACACTGTACGAATCAACTGCCAGTTGTTTGGCAGGCTTGGAGTTTATACAGTCAAAATTTGACGATAATTCCCAGGACATCAGTGCAGTACTCTCTTGCCCAAAACCAAATACTAACTATTATTTACTGGTAGATGGATCGGGAGGGGACCCTCTTCTGCGGCGGGGAGTTTTTGGTTTACAGGTATCTCAACCACTAGTAAACAGAGGGGCTGACTTGATTTGTGATGCTCATCAGTTAGGGGTGATTCCCGAAGGAGGAACAGTACAAACGGACAGGCCCTGGTCCAACTACTGTTCTACGGGGACCGGTGATCCGGAAAGATCTGCAAATTTCAGGATACAGGTAGGGGTGTGGTTTGAGTTCTTGGCTCCTCCTTCGGGCCATATTGTCATTAATGTACCTCCTGATTCGAGTATACAACCCCTGGGGGCTCAGATCGCCGTCTTTGGTACCGACGATGGTACCTGTGACGGAAATTTTATAGAATTTGGCAGTGTTGATAATTTTAACCGGGAACCCAGCCCACTGGAAGTAAGTTGTTTGATTCCCGATCAATCCTACTGGTTGGTTGTAGATGGGTTTGGTACCGGCGGACAAGGTATTTTTAATATGTCCATCACTGATGCTGGTGATATTACTCCCCGGACTAGGATCGATACGGTCATTTGCGCAGGAGAATCCTTTAGTGTGGGAGCCAGTACTTATACTGCGACTGGTAATTTCGAAGAGGTCATTAATTTATACGAAGGCTGTGACAGTATCGTCTTTACTGATTTAACGGTTTTGGAGCCTGTTGCCATTGAAGTAATTATTGACCAGCCGGCAATTGGGTTGAACGAAGCGAATGGTATTGCTACAGCAGTAGTAAGCGGCGGTACCGGAAATTATACCGTGAATTGGAGCAACGGCGAATCAGGTGCTGTAGCTAGTGCTTTGGTGGGAAATCAGGAGCATTGCATCACCGTCGTCGATGACCTGGGTTGCACGGGAGAATATTGTTTTATTATGGAATTGGAAACCATTATATCACCTTCCTTTTCGGCATCGCGTTTAGATTGTTTTGGAGATACGAATGGAACGCTGATTTTTAACGTTAACGGTGGTATTGCGCCCTATGATTATTCATTCCTGAGCCAAAATGGGAATGTAATGGCTAATGGTTCTATTGAAGCGGATGGAAGGGACGTACAATTTGCGGATCTTTCAGGTGGGAGCTACGAAATAAGAGTTAATGACGGATTTGGCGATACTACATTTATCGTAAATGTCTTTGAGCCGGAATTACTTAATATCGGTCAGAATATGCTGACGAATGCCAGTTGTTATGGGGAGTGTGACGGAACGATTGAGTTGGAAATAACAGGAGGTACGGGCAATTATAGTTTTCAATGGAATGACGGACAAATTGCGGGAATGCAGCGCAATGATCTTTGTGCAGGAAACTACCAGGTGACCGTTACCGATGGTAATGGTTGCCTGGCGGAATATGACTTTGTGATCAGGGAACCGGAAGAATTTGTGGTAACTCCAGTCGTACGGCAGGATGTCTCTTGTTTTGCTGGAAGTGACGGAATGGCTGAAGTCAGTACGAACGGTAATCCAGTGAGTTATATCTGGAACAATGGGGTAGACTTACCCGCGAATGACAATCTTCCCGCCGGCAGCTACTCGGTTACGGTGACAAATGTAGATGGTTGTACCGCTAATGTTTCGGTGATTATTGATCAACCGGCTGCTCCTTTGGCTGCTGAAATCGCTATTGAAAAGCCGATTAGTTGCGCAGGCAGCAATGACGGGCGTCTTCGGGCGATCGCTTCAGGACCAGGTGAAGTATTAGAGTACCGGTGGAATAATGCTAGTGATCAGAGAATTCCTTCTAATCTGGGACCTGGTGATTACAGCGTTACGATCGTTAATGAAAAGTCCTGTGAGGCCAGTGCGGGCATTACGCTTACGGAGCCAGAGCCTTTGGAAGTTGAATACGAAGTACAACCGATCACTTGTTTGGATAATAGTGATTTCGGGGGGGTATTGATTACCAATATCACGGGAGGAACACCGGATTATGAATTTTCAGTGAATGCAGGGCCATTTCAAAAATCCTTCACTTTTGGTAATCTTACGGAAGGCGAGTATGATCTGACTGTCAAGGATGGATCCGGTTGCCGCCTTGATTACCAGTTTTTTGTAGAGGGGCCACCCGAAGTGGTTGTAGACCTGGGAGGGAATCAGGTGATAAAATTGGGGGAAACCCTTGATCTGAAAGCACAAACGAATATGGAAGGCCTGGACATTGAGTGGTTTTTAAACGATAGTATTCTCAACGAAACCGGCAATACCTTGTCAAACCTACAATTAATAAACAATAGTTGGTACCGGGTACATGTTTTTGATCCGGTTACCTTATGCGAGGATAGTGACGAAGTGTACATTCAGGTGCAAAAACAAAGACGCGTTTTTATTCCAACGGCTTTCAGTCCGAACGGTGATGGAGAAAATGACCTGTTTATGGTATACGGCGGTCCGGAAGTGTCGATGATCAAAGAATTCAGTGTGTTCGACCGCAATGGATCATTGGTTTTCCAGGCACGTGATTTCTTCCCCGAAACAGAGGTAGGAGCCTGGGATGGGAATCTGGAAGGAAGCCAGTTACAATCGGGAACCTACGTATATTATGCCGCCGTAGACTATATTGATGGATTTTCCAATATAGTAAAAGGTGAGGTGATATTGTTTCGCTAAGATTATTCCCCGAGTATATTAATTGGCCGGTCAATACTTTCTTCGAGGGAGATGAAGGTTTCTGTTCGTTGAATACCATGAATGGGTTGGATCTTATCGTGGAGTACTTGTCTCAGATGTGCGGTATCCCTGCAAATTACTTTTGCGAAAATATTGTAAAGACCGGTAGTATAATGTGCGCTGACGATTTCAGGAATATCTTTCAAAGCGGTTGCTACTTCATCGTATAGGGAACTTTTATCGAGGTAGATGCCCAAAAAGGCACAAATATCATATCCTAGTTTCAACGGATCGATTTGAAGGTTGTATCCCTTAACAATTCCTGCATCTTCTAGTTTTTTCATTCTTACGTGAATGGTACCTCCGGATACATAAAGTTCCTGTGCTATATCCGTATAGGGTCTTTTGGCGTTTCTTATGAGGGAGGCGATGATTTGTCTGTCTAATTTATCTATTTCATACTCTTTTTTCATTGTATTTGCTTTGAATGAGTCGTTTTTTTTGTTTTAAATCTATAAAAGCGAATATAGAATTTTATTTTTGTTCAATGCCACTTGTTAAACAATTCAGGTGCTGACAAGTTAATTATACCAAAGTTCTATAGGCACAAAATTATGGTAGCTTCAGAAAAAGAAAATAATCAAAACAGACCAAGGCCGCTCTTGAGCGTGTGGATGCCTCTTTTATTGTCTGTTTTTCTGGTGGGAGGAATATGGATCGGTTTAAGAATGAAAAGAACTGCGCCGATCACGGTTATTCAAGAAGAATCATCTTCCTCGGCAACGCTTGGCCGGGGTAAAATAGAAGAGTTGATTCGCTATATCGAAGCAAAATACGTTGACGAAGTAGACCGGGATAAACTCATCGATAAAGCCATCAATTCCATCCTCGAAAATCTGGATCCTCATTCGGCCTATATTTCTTCCGAGCAGCTGGAAAATATTAACGAACAGTTAGAAGGAGATTTTGATGGGATCGGAGTGGAATTCCTGGTGGTGGAAGACACGATAGTAGTGATCAATCCACTGGAAGGTGGCCCTGCTGAAACCGTAGGTATATTGCCTGGTGATAAGATCGTGAGCGTCTCTGATACGGTTGTTGCCGGACAAAATATGGATACGAACAAGGTGATGGCTATGCTAAGAGGTAAAACGGGGACAACGGTCAATATTGGCGTTTTAAGAGGTAAGGAAAAGCAATTGCGCCATTTTGAGGTCGCAAGGGATAAAATACCGATCAACAGCGTAGATGCAGCATACAAACTGAATGATCAAACCGTATACGTTAAGATTAGTCGCTTCAGCGCAAAAACTTACAAAGAATTTTTAGGGGCTTTGGATAATATTGCAGAGGAAGGTGAAAAATTAAACTTGATCATTGACCTGAGAAACAACAACGGTGGATATTTACAACAAGCGACCAACATTTTAAATCAAATTATTAAAGAACGGGATCAATTGCTTGTTTATACCAATGGCAGAACCGTGAAACGGACGGATTATGAGACAACAGGGCCGGTATACTACGATTTTGATGAGATTTGTGTGCTGATCAACGAAGGTTCTGCCTCTGCAAGCGAAATTCTGGCCGGCGTTGTTCAGGATTATGACCGGGGTACGATTATCGGTCGCCGTTCATTTGGTAAAGGACTGGTTCAGGAACAATACCGGCTTAGCGACGGCTCAGCCCTTAGGCTTACGGTAGCCAGGTACTATATGCCCTCCGGCAGGTCGATCCAACGCCCTTATGATGACCTCCAAGCCTATCAGGAAGATGTCATCGCCCGTTACGAAACCGGTGAACTGTATTCGGAGAGGAAGATACCCATCCAAGATTCAACTTCATACTTTACCGCCAGTGGCAGAGAGGTATTCGCCAGCAACGGCATCATTCCCGATATCTTTGTACCACTTGACTCCATATACACAGAGGAAGATTATTTAATACTACAGCCTTATGTACCTGAATTCGTTTTCCGGCACATGGAAGAAAATGAGCAGGCTTATAACTATTCTCTCGAAGAGTTTACTCGCGACTTTAGCGTAGGGCCGGCATTGTTGAACTCATTTTTAGCTTTTGCAAATGCAAAAGGACAGACTCTATCACAACTAAAACCAGAGGTTCGTGATGCTTTGAGTTTATTGATCAAAGCTCGAATGGGAAAGCATTTGTTTAAAGAGACCGGCTTCTACAAGGTACTGAACCAACAGGATGAAATGGTATCAAAAGCGGTAAATGTCATCAAAGAAAAACAGGTAACGGAAAAAATGAAATTCTAACCATTCTCTACCAAATCATTTGTCGGCAACTGAAAATTTTCTAGTTTTCACATTTTATGATTATCTAAGTCACGGGGCTTCGTTGCAATATCATTCGGTCTCTGACTGGAAAATGTCAGGTTAATATTTACAGTCTGTGTCTGGTAATAGGTTTAACACATCATCAGCTGCCTTGTATGGAACCAATAGAAGCTGGCGCATAAAATCAAGCTAACTGAACCTCCTTGTTCCTAAGGGGGTAACTTAGAAAGGGATAGTGGCATTTTTTGACCTTCCGAAACTTTTGAACTGTTCATAATTATTTTTGTCTTTCCATCGTTACAATCCGAAATAACGGTTTAGCATCTATGAGAAAAGTATTTCTAATCTTAATCTGTTCTTTGGCATTGTTTGCCCTGCGTGCTCAGGTGAAAATTACGCCTTCGGATCTGGAAAAACTCAAGACGATTGAAGATTCCCTATCGGTTTACGCTTACGGGGTATTGAATGATAGCGTTGCGGAAAGAAGGTTTTATGCTTGCAAGCAGATGATCATCGGGTTGAAGAACGCTCTACAGGTTAAGAATGCATTTTATTATAAATTCACGCAACTACCTTCGGTTTCTATTCAATATCCTCAAGATAGTTCTTTTCGTGTTTTTACCTGGCAATTGTATGTCGATAAAGATGATTACCGGTACTACGGAGCCATTCAGATGAAAGGAGAAGCGCTACAACTCTTTCCTTTAATTGATCGTTCTTACGAAACGGTTGACATCCAACGAGCCGTTTTACCCCACGATAAATGGTACGGTGCCGTCTATTACAATTTGAAAGAAGTGAAAGCAGGAAAAGAGAAATATTACCTGCTTTTTGGTTTTGACGGGTATCAGTTTTTCCGTAAACGGAAAGTGATCGATGTTTTACATTTTAAGGAAGGTCAGCCTGTCTTTGGGGCTCCGGTTTTTGTGAAAACTGAAGCAAATGGTTTTCAAGGTACTTATAATCGCCTTTATATGGAATACTCTGCAGAAGTGAGTACGCGTATGAACTTTGACCCCAATCTGGAGATCATCATTCATGACCATCTCATTGAAATGCAGGGAAGGTACGGGGAAGGAGTTGTCAATGTTCCCGATGGCAGTTATGAAGGATATAAACTGGAGAAGGATGGCCGGTGGTACCACATCGACAAAGTATTTAACCAGGTTTCGGAAGAACCACCGCGACCGTTTCCGCTGTTGGATGAAAAGGAAAAAAAGGATATTCTGGGTAACCCAAAAAAGAAAAATAATTAAATAATTCAAGGTTCTTATCTTATGATACAACCTCGTCTGATATGCTTTAGTACAAACGGCCGCACCGGCACTAGATTGACAGCCCGGCGATCCTAGATGACAGGCTTATTTTGATCCTTGACGTTCTTTCGCACCTTTTGCGGTGACTTTTTATCAGCGTTTCCTAATCATGCTGACGTTCTACCGCAAAGAATTGATCCAGGCAGCAATTTTCAATGCTTCATCCTTAGGAACCTGTGGCATAGGTGCCATTGGTGTCGCATATTCCGGCCAATTTTTGGGCTCGGGGTTGTAGATCAATTGTACGATCCGCTCATTAGAATATTTGCGTTTGGCGATCGCCTGGTAAGAGGGGCCGATCACCTTTTTATCTACCTGATGGCAAGCCACGCAGGTATTCTTTTGGAGCAAGGGCTCAATGCTGGCAAAAGTCGGAACGGTAGTTTCAACTGTTGCTGCCGTGCTTTGAGTTGTTGTTGCTTTGTTTTTGGATTTAGGAGCAGCTGGAGCGTCAGGCTTTTCAGCACTGGATCTTTTTGTCGATAAGGTTGATACTTCCAGTGTTGCACCCTGTGGGATATTATTTAAAGTATAGTATGCGGTAGGATGTAAAACAGGAAGATCATTCTCCGCACTGCGAATGCCATTCACCTCAATTTGATGAACGTAGTATTGGCGAAGGTTATCAATTACTACTCTCACTTTTTTGCCATCTTCCGAAACTTTTACTCCTTTGAATTGAAGGGCTTGCTCTTCAATAGGCGGACTGCCGTAAACCGGATGATATTTATAAATAAAACTTTTGCCGGAATAGGAATCCAGGTCCTCAGCTGATTTCCGGTTAACGGGTAAAGTGAATTCAATTTCAAAGCCGTCCGGCTTAACTTGAACTGTTTTCATTTCAAACGGCGTTTTTCCGGTCCAGGTCAAAAATTCGATGCCGGAGTTGGTGGTGCCGGCAGAGCCCCATCCCCGGTTGGTTTCTCCGACAAACATCTGTCCCTCGTTATTCCAGGCCATTCTTAATACCCCAGATTGAAAACCTCTTCGGAAATCAAAGGCCACTCCCTGGTAATTGCCATTGATCTTTTCCAGCACCACTCTCATGATCTTACTTTGACCTTGATCACCTATGAAGACCTGGCCTGCAAAAGGGCCAAATTTTCCATTGGTTTGATCCTGTAGCACTTCTGCATTGGATATACCAAGTATTCCATGTGGCAACCAAACTGCGGGGAGCCTTAATTCTGAAAATTCATCCAACAAGCTGTAAAGTGTAGCAGGGGCTGGTTCATCTGCAATATTCTCGGGTTTTACGTAGCGACCATTCTTCTTGGTTTGACGGGGATCGACTTTGGCGTACAGATCTTCCGTTTTCAATTCGACGGGTGATTGTTCGTGCCCTGTCCAACGCAAACCGGCCGGATGCCCCATAAAACTACCTTTTTGTACATGCCAAAGACCACCGGACCCCATCCAGTCACCCTGATTGTCCGTGTAGAAAAATTCGTTATCTATCATACCTAGGCCGGCCGGAGATCGCATGCCTGTTGCCCATGGCTCCATCCGTCCGTCTTCGTATATTTTCAATGCCCAGCCTCTCCAAGGGACTCTGCTTTCCCCCCGCCACCATTCTTCATTACCAAAGGCTACATTGCCCGTTACGTACATTCCTCCGTCCGGGGCTAATTTTGGACCGAAGGAATATTCGTGATAATGTCCGGAAAGGGGCCAGGCATAGACTGTCTCATAAATATCTGCTACCCGGTCACCATCGGTATCTTCCAGTTTGGTCAATTCTCCTCTTTGGGCAGTATACAAGGCTCCTTCTTTATACAGCATGCCGAGCGGTTCGTGCAGGCCGCTGGCAAATAGCTTGAATCGCGCCGGATTACCATTGGCCATCGTCGGGTTTTCAATGATCCATACCTCTCCTCTGCGCACGCATACCGCAATACTACCATCGGGAAGCGTGGCAATACCGCCCACTTCCATGTGGATACCTTCGGGTACGGGAATTGTGGTAATTCGATAATAATCGTTCTCATCCGGAGTGGGTACTTGAGCAATGAGCACTATGCTAAGGGTTAAAAAACAAAGTAATAATGCTATATATTTCATGGTGAATTGTTTTTAGAATATATACTGAAGGCAATAGACTGTAGAAATCGCTTTTTTAATTTGGTTACCAAATGATTGCGTAGGAAAGTTTTTCATTTCCCAGAGGAACGATCAATTCGAAATGGTCCTCTTGTTTTCTAACCACCGGTTGATGCTCAGAATGCAATTTAATGTAGAAATGTTGGTCGTCGATTGCATAGCTGCCATCGGGCATTTCCTTGATGGACTTTCCTTCAGCTAATTTATAATGCAATTGGTGGTCTTGCGTTGCTTCGGAGAGCTCAACTTCATGGATCAAATAAGTCCCCGTTTCATCAGGAAAAATGGCACTATTAACCGGCAGGTCCCTGTACTGGCCTTTAAAGGTCGGCATGCCGGTTTTTTTGTCCATCTGGTAACCTTTCGGTTGGTAGTTTTGGACTGCGAAAACAGATGGAAACGTTGCATCGGGGTTGTTCAGCTCGACAATTGGCTGATTCAAAAAAGTATAGATGGTATTTCCCCTGGTGCGGAAGGAACCGTCACCACGATTGTTCCACATAGGTGTGGCATCGATAAAATCGCCGCGCCAAAACGCGGCCAGATGGCCGGCACTAAGATCGTAAACATAGTGAACGCCGGCCGGATCTCCGACGGCCATAGTATGGGTAAGTCGTTTATCTCTTTCTCCTTTGAAGTCAATAAAAGCCCGGTGTAATTTAGGTTTTGCCCCGACATCTACTAAAATTGGAGCAGTACTGGGGCTTTGCGGATAGGAACCGTAATTGTGCAATGCCTTGGGGTAGGTAGCGGAGCCTTTTACGAAAAGTCCCAGACGGGGTGGCATCCAGCCCGCGCTTTTGTAATTATAGATTTCAATCGGGTAAGTGCCGGGGTCCAGATCGACGGTAAAAGACCGTTCTCCTCTCGCGGTCGGGCTTTGGTAATCAATTTGGGATTCGTTATTGAAACGGAGTACCACTCCGCCGGTATACCCTAGGGTGAAAGTGTAGGTATCTGCTGTTTTTATTTCAATATTGCCTTTATGAATGGTTGCAAATTCGTCTTCAGCATCTGTTAACTGGGCATCGATGTCTTTTGATTTGCCCTGGTAGGTAGGTTCGAGGTCCGTGAAATCATTGATCGATTGAAATTGTTCCGTGTAAGCTTGAAAGGTAAGGTCCTTTAACTGAGCATCTGTATTTGACAGAAGACGGTATTTGATATTACGTAAGGCCACGGGACCATGATCACCCTGGATCATTAGAGGGCCTTTTTCTACTTCATTTTTTTCAATGGGGCCTCCAGTTGGTAAGGGGACTTCCACGTTTTCATGAATGCGGATACCATTTAGATCAACAAAGACAAATTTAGCATTTTTGATCTTTTTTCCATCTTTATCGAACTTTGGCGCCTGGAAAAGCAAATGCATTTTTTGCCATAAACCAGGGGCTTTGGCCGGATTGGTCAAGGGTGCTTTACCCCGATAAATCTGTCCGGGTGTAGATTCCCAGTTGCGATAAATGCCTCCGATGTCAGAAAAGGAAGGCTGCTTTACTCCCCAACTATCGAAAAGTTGTACCTCGTAGCGTCCTTGCAGATAGATGCCGGAATTGGAGCCTTTGGGTAGCATGACTTCAAATTCCAGTTCGATATCGCCATGTTCCCAATTGGTGAGAATATGGTCTTTAAGGGTGTCGTTATTCATATTCAGGAGGATACCGGTACCATCGGTATAGGTAACGGCCTGTGGTGTTTTTTGCACAGCATTCGCCGGCGTGGAGGATTCGTTTTGGTTTCTTTTCCGCTTTCTTTTCGGTGTTTCCGGTTGGGAGGCGTTAACCGCAGGTGTTTCCGGTTTTTCGTGAATATCGACAGTCGGATCCATAGTTACGGAACTTACGATGTGCCAGTTTCCAGCCTGTGGCTGAAATGCGCTTAAGTCCTCTAATTCCATCGTGGTTTGTGCATGCAGCCCAGTAAAACAAAAAAATAGGATGACGCTACAACAGATGTTTTTCATTTTTTTAAAATTTGTTAATCATTTGAAAATAAAGTGTATTAAAAATCTCCGTTGTTATCTGGATTGGACTTTTGACGCTAGACGCTAGACGCTAGATTTTAGACAACAAAACGCTG
>CAZHNG010000132.1:0-3488 GCA_964533785.1 uncultured Saprospiraceae bacterium
GAGAGTGTGTAATAAGCATAACTTATAATTGTCCACCCACTTACTTAATGACTTTTGAGAGGGAACTATTATGAGCGTGCCGAATAATTTTCAGGAAAACAATTGTTAAATTTTGAAAATTGATAAAAATTAAAATTTTTCTTATACTAGAAAAGTATTAACTTTGAGGAAAATTAAAATCATCTAACCAGATCTCTCCCCCCGTAAACAGAGTTCACAAGTCTACCCTATAATTCACGGAGAGCTATCAATTCACGGGTTTTACTTCCCTTCAATAGATTGTATAAGGCTATTGACATACCCCTTATATGCTATTTTCAAAAACTATGTAATTACAAATTAGAAGGTACAAAATTCCTTAATCTTCTGAAATAAACCTCATATTATGAACAAACATTTACTATGCTTTTGCATGGTCATTTTTCTAATGCTATGCAATCATAGTCTTTTCAGTCAAATAGATGGTAATCATGCCACTGAAGAAGACTATCGGTATCTCAAAGGCTTTTTTTCAAGTTATCAAAACATTGTTGGGTTAGACAATATTCCTTCTCAGAAAACCTCTCTTCCTGTTCAGGCTTACATTATTCAAAAAAGTGATGGTTCCGGCGGTGTTTCGGAAGCTCAGCTTAACCAGGCGCTTGGCAAATTGAATCAGACCTTTGCGGGCTCCTCTTTGCAATTCGAACTATGTAATATGGTTACGATTCAGGGAGATGACTATTATCATTTTGACAAGGGTACCAATGATGTTAACATGCTCGGCCAAAACTATAACAAGGATGCGATCAATTTGTATTGTGTCGGTACCTTGAGTGATCAGGGCAACAATATGGACAGCTATGGTTCTTTCCCTGCCTCAGGAGAACAAATGATGGTCATCTCCGAAGAAGCTGCCATGAATATAAGCCCGCTGGCTCATCAAATGGGGCACCTGTTTGGCTTACTGGATACCCATGAATCGGCTTTCGGGCCTGAACTGGCGAACGGAGCAACTTGTGCGTCTACCGGAGACCTTATTTGTGATACGCCTGCTGACCCTGGATTAAGGGGCAATGTGGACGGCAACTGTAATTATACCGGTACTGCTCTCGATCACCGCAGGGATCCCTATGAACCTGCTACCAATAATATCATGTCTTCGGCTCCTAACCAATGCCGGACGAGCTTTTCCCCTACTCAGCTTAAAGTCATTTATGCCTCTTTTCGCAAGAGCATGCAACACCTTAAATGCGTGCCTGTTAAAGAAAAACCGGACCTGGTTTGCAAAGAGAAAGGGGACCTCAAAGTAGAAGGTACCAAAATCACCATCGAGAATATCTGGGTTACCAATGAAGGCGGTTCTAAAGCAGAGGAAAGTTTTATTGGATATTATCTTTCCAAAGATCAAAACTTTTCAACCAGTGATTACCTGATCGGAGAAGATAAATTAAAGGCGCTAAATCCAGGCCAACAAGTCGGGGAATCCTTTTATACTGATGTTGCTACCCTGGAAATTCCAGAGGGTATCTACTACGTTGGATTGATCTTGGATCACAAAAACCAGGTGGAAGAAAAGAATGAAAACAATAACAATGATTGTTACTGGACTTCCCCTAAGGTGGAGATCAAATACGAAAAGCAGAAACCAAACCTCACTTGTGAAGAAAGAGGATACTTAAAGGTTAAAGATTACTCCCTTTCCATTACTAACGTATGGATCAAAAATAGCGGTGAAGCTAAATCCGAAGGGGCTTATCTTGGATACTACCTTTCAAAAGATAAAACCTTCACTACGGATGATTACCTGATAGGTGAGAGTTTCATTGACCCACTTTTACCTGGGCATAACAGTGGTGAATCCTTTTCTATCCATTACGATGAACTGGATCATGTACCAGCTGGTGAATATTTTATCGGTCTGTATTTAGACTATAAAAATCAGGTAAAAGAATCAAATGAGCATGATAACAATGACTGTTACTGGTCCAGTCCGAAAGTGATCATCAAGGGCAAGAAGCCCAACTTAGCCTGCGAAGAACCCGGTAAGCTTACTATTAAGGATGGACAATTGAAAATAGAAGATACCTGGATCATCAATAACGGTGAAGGCAAAGCAGTAGAAAGCCAGATCGGTTACTACCTTTCTGAAGATAAGCATTTTACGACTGCTGATTACCGGATTGGTAGCAAATATATTAGCGCCCTGGAGGCCGGAAAAACTACCGGAGCAAACTTCCAGATCGCTTTGAACGATATTCATGTACCAAAAGGACAATATTTTGTAGGCATTATCCTGGATTACAGCAATAAGGTACATGAGTCGGACGAGTACGATAATAATGACTGTTATTTCGAAAACCCGAAACTACATATCGATGACGGACAACCCAACCTGACTTGCCTGGAAAGGGGATACCTCACTATCGACGACCATCGGTTGGAAATCGAAGATATTTGGCTGAAAAATGATGGTCACAGTAAAGCAGGTGGAAGCCACCTGGGTTTGTATTTATCGAAAGATCAACACATTTCTACTGCTGATTACCGCATTGCCAGTAAATACATCGAAGCTTTACAACCCGGTGAAAAAGCGGCGGCTGGTTTTTGGGTAGACCTAAGAGAAGTGCATATACCGGCAGGCACTTACTACGTTGGTCTTTTCCTGGATTATAAGAATGAAGTGCACGAAAAAGATGAATACGATAATAACGATTGTTATTGGAATAACCCAAAGGTTCATTTCGAGGAGAAAAAACCGAACCTGGCCTGCAAAGAAAAAGGCTACCTGAAAATTACGGACGATAAGCTCACCATCAAAGACGTATGGATCATCAACGATGGCCATAGCAAAGCGGGAGAAAGCTACCTGGGCTACTATTTGTCGAAAGATAAGCATTTCACCACTTCGGATTACCGCATCGGTGCTGATTACATCGGGCCCTTAGATCCGCACGAAACGGCGAGTGCAAACTTCTCCATTAAATTAGAGGACATCAAAGTAGATCCCGGTCACTATTACGTAGGTTTGATCCTGGATTACAAAGATCAGGTGCACGAAAAAGACGAGTATGACAACAATGATTGCTATTGGGATCATCCTCGGTTAATCGTTGAACCGGAGAAACCCAATCTGGCTTGTAAAGAAAAAGGTGATCTGAAAATAACGGATGATAAACTGACCATTAAAGATGTATGGTTGGTCAATAACGGTCACAGCAAGGCCGGAGCAAGCTACCTGGGTTATTACTTGTCTAAAAATAAAACCATTACTACTTCGGATTACCGCATTGGTGCTGATCACATCGGTCCACTGGATCCAGGTGAAACGGCAAGCGCCTCTTTCTCCATCAAACTCGAAGACATTGATGTAGCTCCTGGCCATTATTATGTCGGGTTATTGTTGGACTACAAAGACCAGGTGGATGAAAAAGACGAATACGACAACAACGACTGCTACTGGGATAATCCGCAGTTGATCGTCAAGCCGCCGAAGCCGAATTTGGCCT
>CAZHNG010000132.1:3588-5013 GCA_964533785.1 uncultured Saprospiraceae bacterium
TATAATCCGCAGTTGATCGTCAAGCCGCCGAAGCCGAATTTAGCCTGCAAAGAAAAAGGCTACCTGAATATCACAGACGATAAACTGACCATCAAAGATGTATGGATCATCAACGATGGCCACAGTAAAGCGGGAGCGAGCTACCTGGGTTATTATTTGTCGAAAGACAAGCACTTCACGACCTCAGATTATCGCATTGGTTCTGACTACATCGGACCGTTGGATCCGCACGAAACGGCGAGTGCAAACTTCTCCATTAAATTAGAGGACATCAAAGTAGATCCCGGTCACTATTACGTAGGTTTGATCCTGGATTATAAAGACCAGGTGGATGAAAAAGACGAATACGACAATAACGATTGCTACTGGTATAATCCGCAGTTGATCGTCAAGCCGCCGAAGCCGAATTTAGCCTGCAAAGAAAGGGGCTATTTGACGATCAAGGATGGTAAAATAGACATCGATGATATCTGGTTAATTAACAATGGCCACGGTAAAGCTGGTGCCAGCTATCTCGGTATTTATTTATCAAAAGACAAATATATTTCTACTTCTGACTACCGTATTGGAAGTAAGTACATCAAGCCTTTGCATCCTGGAGAGACTGCAGCTGCTTCTTTCTGGGCTGACCTTAAAGACTATGACCTTCCGGAAGGTACTTATTATGTAGGTCTTTATTTGGATTACAAATACCAGGTGGACGAAAAGGATGAATACGATAATAACGATTGTTACTGGACCCATCCTATGGTACACATTGAAAAAGGAAAGCCGAATCTGGCCTGCAAAGAGCGCGGCTTTTTGACCATTGATAAGCACAACCGTCTGGACATAACGGATATTTGGATAACCAATAATGGTCATAGCAAAGCCGGTGAAAGCTATTTAGGTTTGTATTTGTCGAAAGACAAGCATATTTCTACTTCCGATTACCGTATTGCCAGTAAGAAGATCAAGGCATTACATCCCGGAGAGAATGCTTCGGCCGGTTTCTGGTTAGACCTGGATGATTACCATTTGCCTGCAGGTACCTACTACGTTGGCTTGTATTTGGATTATAAAGACGAGGTGCACGAAAAAGATGAGCACGACAATAATGATTGTTACTGGACCCATCCGACCGTACACATCGAAGAAGGCAAGCCGAATTTGGCATGTAAGGAAAGGGGTTGGTTGACGATCGATAAGCACAACCGACTCGAAATTACGGGTATTTGGCTGACAAACGATGGTCATAGTAAAGCGGGTGCCAGTTATCTCGGGCTTTATTTATCAAAGGATAAACATATTTCTACGGCTGATCATCTTATTGCCCGGGAGTACATTGAACCATTGCATCCAGGTGAAAAAACAACGGCCGGGTTTTGGGTAGACATAGACAAACTGAACCTACCGAATGGTAGTTACTACGTTGGCTTGTGTTTG
>CAZHNG010000132.1:5023-16621 GCA_964533785.1 uncultured Saprospiraceae bacterium
AGACGAGGTGCACGAAAAAGATGAGCATGACAATAACGATTGCTACTGGACTTCACCAAAGGTAGTCATCAACAATGGCGGCGGTGGCGGCGGCCCAGGCAATAGTGCCTGTTACTGCAGTAACAGCAATGCTACCGAGATCTGCGAAAACTTCGATGAGTATTCAACGGGTATGATCGGTACCCAGTCTTCATGCTGGACGACCTGGAATAATCGGGCTGGTTCAAGTGAAGATGCACCTGTGAAAAATGCCGGTGGCAATAAATATCTGGACCTTGAAGGTTCTTACCTTGGTGTAGGGGCCAAAAATGTGATCATGAAATTGGGCAACCGCAAGTCGGGCAAATACGAATTGAAATTCAAGATCAACGTTACCAATGGTAAGAATGGCTACTATGCATTATTACACGAGCATTCCACGGGTGGTGGTAAAAAAGCGCACAGTGTGATCTTTGGCCACAATGGTCTTGGTTACCTGCAGGTGGGCAGCCAGCGTACCGGATTTAATTACAGTCAGGGTACTTGGGTGACCGTAAGGCAAATCATCGATTTGGATGCTGATCAGACTACCTTAACGGTTGGAGGAACTACCGTGAAAACCTGGACCTTTGCTCAGCCAACAAGCTTTACAGATGTGGCCGACAAACTGGGAATTGGTGCGCTTAATTTCTACCCAACTGCCTGGGATTATGACTTCAAGATCGATGACATTACCTTGAAGCCCGTCCCTGGAGGTAATTTTGTGGACAATACCATTCCTGAAGCCGCAGATGAAGCTATTCCCGTCTCTGCTGACTTTGCTGATCAGGAAAACCTGACTCCAACGCCAAAAGTGGAGAAGGCGGTAGTCGTCACCGAACTAACTGCTTATCCTAATCCAACCAGAGGTTTGTTTACCGTACAGGCTGGGTTGGAACAAGTGGATGACGTGCAAATCGAATTGCGTAATTTACAAGGGGCCATCCTCGAAACCAGAACCCTGGATCAGGTTGAGCAATTCCGGATGGACTTTGATCTAACCAATCAATCTCCGGGAGTTTACCTGATCAATGTGATCACGAAGCAACGCGTAGAAACGAGACGGATCGTTTTACAATAGACTTGCTTGATAATAGAATCAACTGCCTGCTTTTGTGTAGGTAGACAGGAGATATCAAATGCGCCTCATAGCTCGAAAGCTGTGGGGCGTTTTTTGTCATTACTATATCAGCTTCGCTAAATCTTCCTGCCGCTCTAATAATTTCCTCGTTAATTCCAGCTGTGCTCTGGCTCGTTGCAAATTATGTCCTTCAAAATGAGTTTTGTAATAGACGTCCCCTTGCAGGAAATCCGTTAGAAATCGGACCCCCATCAGATACGCTAATAATGGCCCTGAAAGCGGTAAGAATTGAAGTTCCACCGGTCTGAGAATGTCTCTTGTCATTTCCAGGTAGCCTTCCGCAAAAGCCTTAAAGCGATCCAGCTCCACCTGGATTTCTTCCAAATCTTTTTCATCTTCCGCAGCAGCAGAAACAGTAGTACGGATACCATCACCAAAATCGTAGTGCACGATTCCCGGCATGACCGTATCCAGGTCGATGACACAGCGGCCTTTCCCCGTTTTATCCAGCAGAACATTATTGAATTTGGTGTCGTTATGGGTGACCCGTATGGGAAGAGTACCTGCTATTTTTGCCCGTTCTATCCGGCACATGATCTCAGCAATTTCGAAAACGTAATCAACAATAGGTTGCGCTTCCTTTCTCCTTTTCTTTACATCTTTTTCTACTGCGGACTGAAAGGTGTCCAAACGTGTAATAATATTGTGAAAATCAGGGATCACCGGATAGAGTTCATTGGTGGGAAAATCAGCGAGTTGAAATAGGAATTTTCCGAATGCTTTTGCACCTTCGTAGATCTGTTCGTTGTTTTCAACCACATCATAGGAAAGTAAAGCTTTACGGTAAATAAACATGCGCCAGTAATTGCCCGATGAATCCTTAACAAAATCCTGTCTGTTCTTACTGCTGATCAAATTCAGGGTAAATCCCGGTTCTTTGGCATTGATGTGTTCGGTGACTTTGCGGATATTACGCATCATTTCGATTACCGGAGGAAAAACGTGGTGATTGATTCGCTGAAGTAAATAATCCGGTAGATCAGGACTTTGATTAACTAGCCTGAAGGTATCGTTGATGTGACCGCTGCTGATCGGGGTCACATCAACGATAGTTCCCTCTAGCTTGAATTGGGAAATGATAGGTACCAATTGCATAGAAAAAGACTTTATCGCTTATAAAACTGGTAATATAAAGGTCTTTTACGCAATTGGCTGGGTAAAAAGTCGTGAATCCATAGAAGAATTTGACGACTTAATGATCGTTTCGGCAAATATCTTAAGGTTCAGTGGTCTGAAGGTTTATGGCAACTAAAATAGTGTCATCCCCTCTTGTTCCTTCAATTAATTGGAACCATACTTTTGTGGCATTGCTGTTACAGTTTCCAAAAACTGAATTTTCCGGAATGGCCAGCGCAGGAAATTGACGGGCTTCCACACCTTTATTGCAGTGAGCAACGATCCACACATCTTGTCCCGATGTATTCACTTCTTTTTCAATAATTACTCCTGGGAAGAATCCTAACCCACCGGAATCTCCCTTAGAACCTGATTCCTTACCTCCATCGCCTGGTATTTCTATGATTTCACCTTTATCGCTTTCTGGCATTTTGTTTAGATTTTGCGGTTAAAAAATTGATTATAAACAAGATAAAAGATAATTTCGGAAAGGAAAAGGTGGAATGGCATTTAACAACAAAGTACGATGCTAATTTTCATTATATTGCTATCGCAGTTTTCAAATAAGTCCGGATATTTTGCTTCGGAAATCACTGAAATTAATACATGCAAAATCGAAAAACTTTTTGCAGCACTTTAACTAGGTTATTTGTTTATCTATGTTTCATAAACTACACACTGTTGGGGCAAACAGGCAACCCTCGTATTGTCAATTACCTTCCCAATGACTATGCCTCGGACAGTTATACTTCCAGTCCCCAGAATTGGAATTTCATTCAAGATAAAAACGGTGTCGCCTATATTTTCAATACCTCTACTATCCTTGAATTTGACGGTAGTGAATGGAAAAACGTTCGGAATAGCGGGAAGAAAAAATACCTTTTCCAAACGGCCAAAGATGAGCAAGGACAAATTTATGTCGGGGGACAAAACGAACTGGGGTACCTTACTCCAGATGCATCGGGTAACATCGGTTTTGTTAGCCTAAGACCGATGTTACCCGATTCCGGAAAAGGGCTCGAAAGAGTTGGTTCAATGGCAAGCATTGATAACCATATCTATTTTAGGACGAATAAGCAATTATTCAAGTGGGATGGAAAAGCGTTTTCAGTAAAAAATAGCCCATCTGGATTTGCCGATACTTATATGGCAAAAGAAAGGCTATTTGTCAGGGAAAGAGAGGTCGGTTTACACGAAGTAATTGGAGATTCTCTCGTGCTTTTGATCGCGGATACCATAATTAAGGATATCTGGATACGAGGTTTTATACCAATAAATGACGGTTATCTAATTGTTTCATACAGAAGTGGGTGCTTTAAATTTAAGGAAGGAAGTTTAACACCCGTAAAAGGAGAATATTCCGATCGCTTTCCAAATGAAATGATTCAGGATGTTGCAGTACTGCCGAGCGGTAACATTGTTTTGGGTACTCGTTTTAACGGATTGGTCATTATTGACTTGGACGGCAATATCCTAAATATTATCAATACAACATCCGGATTAAGTGATAATACCGTGCTAGGGGTAGGTGTCGACCACCAGGGAGGGCTCTGGGCTTGCCTGAATAATGGAATCAGTTATATTGAATACGGCAGTCCTTTTCGATACTATGATGAAAAAAATGGTTTAGAAGGTTTAATAATTAAAGCCGTCAAAGAGAAAGAGGGTACCATTTGGGCAATAACCAGTAATGGTTTGTTCTACAGCTCAAATCTTGGTGATATTGATAATTTGGAATTTACTACTGTTCGCAAGGAACAATTCTGGGACCTGATGCTCACCGATAATCAGGTTTTAGCAACGACTAATTCAGGTATTTATCTCTTTGATAAACAAAAGAAAAACGAAATTCAACGGATTGCGGAGGTAAAAGCCAAATTTCTACATCGATCCTCTCGAAATACGGACCGGGTTTGGGTAGGTTGTAACGAAGGCCTGGGCATGATAACAAAACAAAAGGAAAAATGGCACTGGGAAGGGTTGATCCTGCCTTTCAAAAAAGAAATAAATGAAATACTGGAGATGCCCGATGGTAAATTGTACTTAAGTGATAATACCCATACTCTTTACCGGATCGATCTAGCAATAGGCGAGGATGAGAGTTATAAAGCTGATACAATAGCAACTGAGGTTGCGACTATTCATAGTCTTGCACTGGTCAATGAGCAATTGTGGTTGGGTACGAGTAATGGGCTGTATGTTTTATCAAGAGAGGATCAGTTGGACTTGCTTAAAGTGGATGGGGTAGTGGTAACGGATACTTCTAAGTGGGTTGGGCCTATTCTGCAAACTTCCAGTGGGCTCATTTTTTATGACCGGAAGAGTCTGCTTCAACAGTTAAGCATTATAGCAGGCCAAGGATTAAAGGTCGATTCAACAATAGGGAAAAGAATAAAAGGATTAGACATTTGGAGTATGACGGAAACCCCGGAAAAGGGGTTGCTGATTGCTACGAACGATGACATTATTGAATACCATCCAACTCACGATAGCCCCTACCTAAATTCCTATCAAACCTTAATTCGAAGGATTAGCTTTGAAAAAAACGGAACGGTATTTTATGGGTATCCGAATAGTGACCGGGAAGAAGAAATCCGTTTTCCAAAGCGACAAAGTGATGTTGTTCTTGAATTTGGCGCGGCCAGTTACGAAGCTCCCGAGGCCATTCAGTATCGCTATAAACTGGATGGCTACGATAAAGAGTGGTCTCATTGGCGTTCAATAAGGAAAAAAGAATACACCAATTTAAAGTCGGGCAAGTACACCTTCCGAGTGCAAGCCAAAAATATTTACGATATAATAGGTACCGATGCAGTGTTTTCATTTGAGGTCCTTCCTCCCTGGTACTTTTCCTGGTGGATGTATGTTTTGTATATTTTGTTGATAGCCGGTCTGATTTACGGCATTACCTGGATAATTACGGCCAGCCAAAGAAAGAAAATCCTGGAGCAAAATCAACTACTTGAACAACAGAACGAATTAAATTCGAGGCTTCAACACCTGGATGCACTGAAGGATCAGTTTTTGGCCAACACTTCCCATGAATTACGGACACCTTTATTGGGAATAATTGGTATTACCGAACACCTGTATGATCATTGGGAAAATATAACTAAAGAAGAATTATTAGAAAACCTTTCATTGACGATTGCATCCGGTAAACGATTGAGCAGCCTGGTCGACGATATTCTCGATTTTTCAAAGCTAAAAAACCATGAACTTGAACTTTCTTTGAAACCTCTTCATCTAAAGGCATTGACTGAGGTGGTTATCAAAACTAACAGCCCGCTGATCACAGGGAAGAACATCAGGCTTATCAACGCAATACCCGATGATTTTCCTGCTGTAGACGGTGATGAAAATAGAATTCAGCAAATCCTCTATAATTTGATCGGTAACGCTATTAAGTTCACGGAGTCCGGTTATATCAAGATAAGAGGAGAGGTACTCCGCGAGAATATAGATGACGAAGCACTAAAAAACCAAGCAATGGCTTTAATATCCGTAGAGGATACGGGAACCGGGATCCCGGAAGACAAAAAGGAATTAATATTTCAGGAATTTGAACAAGCGGAACAGTTGCCATCAGCCTTCACCAGTACAGGATTAGGACTTAGTATCTCAAAAAGATTGGTAGAACTACACAATGGCTCCATGTGGGTGGAGTCCATTTTGGGTAAAGGATCTACTTTTTATTTTACTTTACCAGTATCGGATAAAAAACCTGTAAAAGAGACCGTTTCGAATATTTCCCGATTGGGAACACAATTACTTCCCGAAGCCCCTCTCGTTTTTGATCAAGGTTTCGCTTTAGAAAAAAGTCAAGCTCAAATCAATATTCTTATCGTCGATGACGAACCCGTTAACCAGCGGGTTTTTAGAAATCACCTATCTGCTGGAGCCTACAATATATACCAGGCTATGAACGGGGAAACAGCGTTGAAAATCCTGGAAAAGGAAGAAAGTATTGATCTAATCCTCTTGGACGTAATGATGCCCGGGATGTCGGGTTACGAGGTCTGTCGAAGAATTCGGGAAAAGTACCTGCCCAGCGAAATGCCGGTTATCATGGTGACGGCTAAAAACCAGGTGAAAGACCTGGTACAAGGCTTTGAATTGGGGGCCAATGATTATTTGGCAAAACCTTTTACAAAAGAAGAGTTTCTGGCCCGGGTCAAAACCCAATTAAACCTGCATAGGATCTACGGCGTCACGGAAAAGTTTGTTCCGAATGAATTTTTAAGGGCTCTTGGGAAAATATCAATTGTCGACGTCGGGTTGGGAGATCACACCCAAAGAAAAGTAACCGTCCTTTTTTCTGATATCAGGAATTATACTACGCTTGCAGAAGGTATGGAGCCCGAGGATAATTTTAAATTTGTCAATGCTTACAATGGCCGCATGGGCCCTCTTATTCGCGAGCATAAAGGCTTTGTAAATCAATACCTCGGAGATGGGATCATGGCTATTTTTCCGGAAGAACCTATCGATGCATTGAAATCGGCGATTGCCATGCAAAAAGGGTTGCAGAAGTACAATGAAAGAAGGGTGAGCAAAGGACGAGTGAAGTTGCGCATTGGTATTGGAATGCACACCGGGCCCCTCATCATGGGGATTATCGGAGATCTGAAGCGAATGGATGCTACAACGATTTCTGATACCGTAAATACTGCTTCCAGGATAGAAAGCCTCACTAAATATTACGGATCAAAAATATTGCTTAGTGAAGAGAGCTTGAATTTGATTAAAAATCTAGAGCAGTATCATTTTCGTTATTTTGGTCAAGTGCAGGTGAAAGGGAAAAATGAACCTTTAGGGGTTTATGAATGCTTCGATGCAGATCCATCAGAGGTCTTTGACAAAAAACTACAATCATTAGCTCGATTTAATGAGGCACTGAAGTTGTATTTTGACCAGCAAATTGAGGGAGCACGGAGTATCCTGCAAGAAATTGTCAATGACAATCCCAAAGATAAAACTGCCGCGCTATTTTTAAATAAAGCGAAATTCTATCTTGAGAAGGGGATGCCTGATGATTGGAGCAACATAGAGAAAATGCAGTGGAAATAGCCGCTCAGCTTTCTCATGAATCGAAAGTCACTTATTTCTCCAAATACTTTCCAGGAATTGGATTTTCCTCCGTCTCCCCATTCCAAAAAATATTGACGATCCAATACCGTTCACCGTCGTAGCTGAGTTGAATACTATTGATACCACGCGCGATGATCGGGCCGTCCTTCACCCGTTGGCTCTGGTAGGTACTAAAAACATGGGTGACTAACCCGAACTGTTCTACCTTTCTACCAATCTCCATTTCGTAAAAGCCGTTCTCCTCCAGGTACGAACCACTGCTATGGACATAATCTTCGGGACTCATGGTGCGGTAACGTACCTGGCCATTCTGATCTTTACCGGTAGCAATCAGTCGGGCATTAGGTGCAAACAGGGCCCGGAAGCGATCCCAGTCCCGCTTTTGGCCGGCTGGTCCTGAGATAACGCCGTACAAAGCTGACAGGATACCATCAATGGAATTTACATCTTCGTCGGCAATATTATAAAATGCCAGGTTGGGATTTTCCGGTGGTAATACTCTAAGTTTTAAGTGAGAGCTATTGGGCCCCGAACAGTAGATACGCTGAGTCGCTTTTTGAAAATCCGATTCTTTGACATCATTAAACAGGTCAACAAACTTATGGGGATTGCGGTCGATCATGGGGAACCAACTGCTTTGTACTTGTACCATGATCTTATGTCCTTTTTTAAAAGTGTGGTGGATATCCCGCAATTCAAATTTTAAGGGCGTAGGCTCGTTAGGGACCAGAGGTTTGGGTTCGCTCAAGCTGTTTCTGAATTTCGCCCTGATCGGATCGCCGCGAACCAGCATCTGATAACCTCCCATCTTAATATTTTGGGGATTGGGATTCGGGTCAGGAGTGTCATGTGGAAAAACATCGATAACTTTTACGATAAAATCGGCATCCGTCCCCGATGAGGAGGCCAATAGATTGACTTCGATAGCCCCTACAACGGATAGATCTTCTTTTAATACTTGTGATTCAAATACCAATACATCAGGACGGCGAGCGGCAAATCGCTGGTCTTCTACCATCCAGTCATTACCATAGCGGGTAGTGATTTCTGCGGTAAATGGCACTGGTTTTTCCGGATCGCTGATGTATTCCCGGTAAGCAGGCTTTTGGCCTTCTGCGGTAGGTATTTTGAAGGATAAGTTGCCGTTGACGTGTAAATACAAAGACTTTTCAAGGGCATTTTCCGGGGGCCATTGGGGGTATTCTTCCCACTTTTTGCGGCCGGTATCGAAGACCAACGCATCTGAAAAACCCGAAATGGATCCTTTGTCTTTTAGGTAGTAGTTGAAAAATGGTAATTCCAGCTCTTGGCGGTAATAAACGCCAGTTTTGCTGCCCCATTGGATGTTGGCGCAATGATCACCGTCTGACCGCATCCAACTGCCGTGGTACCACGGACCCATTACCAGGGCATTAAAATTATCGGGATTCTCCTTTTCAATGGTTTCGTAAGCTTTGAGCGGACCGTAAAGGTCTTGTGAATCGAACCACCCGCCGATGGTCAACACAGCCGGTTTTACATCGTCAAGGTGCTGGGATATGTCACGCGACTGCCAGAATTCGTCGTAAACGGGATGCTCTATGTATTCTTGCCAGTGGATGATCTCTTCATTGAAATATTTTTTATTGACATTTGGTAAGATGCCCAGGTCCATGTAAAACTCATAACCATCCGGTGTCCAGTACTCCCATTTGGAAGGTGGCCATTGGGTCGTGGGTTCGGGGCGCGGCTGGCCGAATCTGGCCAGAAAACCCAGATTGTGCGGCATCAAAAAAGCACCATTATGGCTAACATCATCGCCTTTCCAGAGATCAACCATCGGGGCGGAAGGAATCGCTGCTTTTAAGGCCGGATGGGCATCGACAATACCGGTCATTACGTAATAACCATTATAGGATCCTCCGTAAGTGCCTACTTTCCCGTTATCATTGTCGAGGTTATTGATCAACCATTCTATGGTATCGTAGGTATCCGTACTTTCATCCGTTTCCTTGCCCGTCTTATTGGGCTTAATAGGTCCCATCCAGGTAAAAGTACCTTCTGACATGAACCGGCCACGGACATCCTGTTCGACGAATATGTACCCTTCTTTTATGAGCTCCATCGACGGGCCAATACGAGAAGAATACTGATCCTCTCCGTAGGGCGCACAACTATAGGGAGTGCGTTGGAGTAGAATAGGGTAGGACTTTGAATCATCCTTGGGAAGGTAAACGGAAGTAAACAACTTTACGCCATCCCGCATCGGGATTTGGTATTCAAACTTATCATAATGATTTTTAATGTAAGCCAGGTCAGGATTACCAGATTGAGCATGGCCGGTATAGATGATGAAAAAAGCAAAAAGCAGGATAAATAGATTCCTCATATTTACGTTGGTTTTTCTTCTTTAGCGGTATCAACTTCAAGATACAGTTAAGTTTCGCAAAATAAAATTGCCAAACATATTTTTGAAGCTCAGCCAAGGGAAGAACTGGTGAATAAGGAGATAACCCCTTTTAAATTCAACATTTTTATACGCAACTTTTCACTTTTTTGATCATCTACCATATAAAGGAATGCTGACGCCAACGCCAAGTACAGGTTCTCCCGTAGGATCAAAAGTATCGATTGTTGGTTTGATCCTTATGCTGATATCTTCATCGATATCAAAGTTTTTGAGATGGGCATCAACGAAGGCTTCGATGGCTTGTAAGCCGTAAACGGCCACCAATCCGATGTAGGAGAGTTGCCGGTTTTTGTCAAAATAATTGCGGCGAACCAGTAAGGCCCTTTCATTGTCCAGAAAAGTACCCGTAAAGGCATGGGGCATATCCTGTCTTTTAAGATTTAAGGCGTCCTTGAATTGATTATAGTTGCGGGTATTATAATCGATCGCGTAGATGACACCCCCAATAGCCCCATAGACGAGCGGTAATTTCCACCAGCGCTTATTGTAGGCCTGACCAGCTCCGGGCAAAGCCAAAGAGAGATAGAGGGCGGTTTTCGGCTTGGGTTTTTTATTTGTTTTATTGTTTTCTACCGCAATAGAATCGGTCATTATTATTGGTGTAATAGCTGTGGTATCTTGACAGTATGCCTTATGGAAAGTCAAAGAGAGTAGAAAAAACAGGGAAAGCATCATTCTTAAACTCATATCACTGGATGTCATGTCTCATTAACAATAACTGAAACCACTAGCACAAAAGTAATGGAATTATACCGGTTGAAAACTTAAAAATTGTTTAAATGATCATACGCTTTCTTCTCGCTGTTCAATTAACTGATCAATGGTGTTTTGCAGTGCATTGATTAATTTAGATTGCTGATTGATCGTTAGCTTCAGTTCTTTAAGTTCTTCTTTTAACTTATGACGTTCATTTACTGGCGTAGGAAGATAGGGGCTTAATTTTGATTTCACCAACCACATTTCCTGTACATCTGCAAGAGATATGACCTCTGGCGCATAATAATCATTGTCACAAATGAGCTCCAATTGATTCTCGTTGGGAATTTTGTTGATGACCCTGCGGATAAGCACTTCACCACGTTTAACGATCGCATATACGTAATTATTTTTTATGGTATTCTCCCAAAGACCGGGTTCAATGAAACCGCAAATGACCTTATCACCAGCGTAAAGAGAGTGTTCCATGGCGTCATTACAAACTTCAAAACAGCGATAGGTGTTGGTGCGGTATTGGTAATCGGGAAGCGAAAAGGAAGGAAGTCCGTCGATAAAATCGGGATTGTGAATAGACGTAGCGTATGCGGAAAGCGCTTGAGAAGGAACGTGGACAATTCTCTCTTCTTTTTGTGGATTAGTGATAATGGTGAGCACTTTGAAATTGTTTTTGTCCTCATCCGTCATAAACATCGGACCGGCACCCGTGTATATGTATACGGGATTTATTTTATACCTTTCTACTGCCTTGCGCAATAATTCTATTGTTACATCTCGCCGTCCATTAATGATTTCACTTAGTCCTTGTGGCAAATAATCTAAAGATAATGCAAATTGACGGCTAGAACGTATCCGATTTTCTTCTTTCAGTTTGTTATGACATTTAATAAACCGCTGAGTCACAACGCTATTCATATTAGCTTTCGTTTTATCATAGTAAATATAACATTTGTTTTTGAATTTTCATGGGTGGGGTGGGGGAGTGGAGGGGAGGGGGTCGTGACTTCGTCACTCAAAATGGTAGTTGAACCATGGAGGACATAGAGGGCATGGAGTTGGATTTTTCGTG
>CAZHNG010000133.1:0-15056 GCA_964533785.1 uncultured Saprospiraceae bacterium
ACTACACTTATGTTAATTTTTAATTGCTGCCAATGGCAGGATTGCGGGATTTAACAAAGCACAGTATAAAATTTGCCACTTGTAGCCGTTTGATGACCCCGCCGAACAAGTCTATTAGACAAGTCTATTTCAAGTAAATCCTTGATTAAGTCATTATTTTATCGTAATATTGCAATAAAGCAATAAACAAATTCAAAAACACATGAAATTATCCGCATTAAAAGAACAGCTGCAAGATTTAGACTCCCTACGATTCAAATTACCCGACGGTAGTTACGTACCAGAACATTTCCACGTAACGGAAGTGGGAAAAGTAACCCGGGATTTTATTGACTGTGGAGGTACCCGTCGTAAAGAGCAGGTGATCAACTTCCAGTTATATTACGCAACTGACTACGATCACCGGTTGGCACCCCAAAAATTAAAGGATATCATCCAACTTTCTCAGGAAAGGTTGGAATTAGAAGATTCGGAAATAGAAGTAGAATACCAATCTTCCACCATAGGAAAATACCGGCTGGGGTTTGACGGAAAGGATTTTCTGCTGCAAAATATGCAAACGGATTGTCTCGCGAAAGATAAATGCGGCATTCCGGAGGAAAAACCCAAAGTTCATCTTTCACAATTAACGGTCACCCAAAGTGGTTGTGCACCGGGATCGGGTTGTTGTTAATTTATTAAACCCTACAAAACAGTTGGGTAACAAAAAACGAAAATTATGGGATTGGTCAATACCGAAAATTTTACACGCGAACAAAACGAGATAGCCACTATTGCGAAAGCCTTGGCTCATCCCGCCAGAGTAGCCATTATTCAAAAATTACTGGAAGTGAATTCTTGCATTTGCGGCGATATAGTCAACGATCTGCCCTTATCGCAACCAACGATTTCCAGGCATTTAAAAGAACTAAAGGCTATCGGGATAATCAAAGGAACGATTGAAGGGACGAGCGTCAATTATTGTATCGACGGAAAGAAGTGGCGTATTATTCAATCGCTGTTCAACGACTTATTTGATACGTATGTGCTTGATCAGAATTGCGAGTGTTGAGATTTTTATTATAACAATATAGCTATTAAACAATAAGAAATATGAACTTTTTTTCGATCGCTACAGCGACTTTTTTATTGACTTTTACTTTAAGCTCTACGTACGGACAGAAGCTAAACAAAAAGCTATCTGGGTACTGTGAAGAATTTATAACCGAATTTGATCAGATACCAGATGAAAGAAAGGAAGTCCTCAAAGCATTTGGAGATTACCTATACGATAAACAATTAACAAATGAACCAACAAAGATCATTGTAATTTGCACGCACAATTCCAGGCGAAGTCATATCGGACAACTTTGGTTATACGCCGCTGCTGCATGGTATGGCATCGATGACCTAGATGTCTTTTCTGGAGGAACCGAAGCAACTGCCTTCCACCCAAATGCTGTGGATGCATTAGATAGAGCAGGCTTCCAATTGAGAAAAACAAATAATAATGAAAATCCGACCTATGAGGTAAGAATGTTTAGGAGCCGAGCAAATCAAGCAGGTATGTTGATGTTTTCTAAAAAATACGACCACAGCTTGAATCCAAAAGATAACTTTGCAGCAATAATGGTTTGTAGTGAAGCTGATGCGTCTTGTCCTGTTGTGCCAGGAGCCGAAGAGAGATTTAGCATTCCTTTCGACGATCCTAGATATGTGCTGATGGAACTGCTTCCCAGGAATTTAGATACGATGAAACTGTTCGCCAGATTGGAAGAGAAATGTTTTTTGCCGTAAATTATGCCAAAGAAAGGATGGTTATGGCAAAGGAAAGACAAAAATAAACGATTGATATGACTCTTAACAAAAAGGCCGGATTTTACCCTGCATTGCAAATTTACATCGAGGGCTTGATCAGTGAATTTGATTGGATTCCAACCGAGCGTAAAGCGCTATTGAACAAGTTGGCAACCTACCTCCGGGATAAATTGGTAAAGGATATGCCAATCGCATTAAATTTCATTTGTACCCATAATTCAAGAAGAAGTCACATCAGCCAAATATGGGCAGCTACCTTTGCCGCTCATTTCGGTATTGATCAGATTGATACCTATTCCGGAGGAACGGAGGCTACGGCTTTTAACCCCAGAGCAGTAGCGGCCATGCAAAGGGCAGGTTTTCAGATCATTAATCCCGGTGGTGAAAATCCGCACTATCAAGTTTCATTTGCTGAAAATGTTCCCGCGTTGGAGTGTTTCTCAAAAACTTTCGATGATCCTTTTAATCCGCAAAAGGATTTTGCTGCGATCATGACTTGTTCTCAGGCGGATGAAAATTGCCCTTTCATTCCCGGCGCCTCTTTCCGGTTGGCATTGACTTATGAGGATCCAAAAGTTGCGGATGATACCCCGCAAGAAAAAGAACGCTACGATGAGCGGGTACGGCAAATTGGGCGGGAGATTTTTTATGCTATGGATCAAATCTCTTTTACTTAAAAAAGATCCATTCCACAATCTCCTCCTTCTTCCCCCGGCTAATCGGAATTTTATGATCCCCGATCTCCAGTCTATTGCCTTCCAGACTCTTCACTTTGTTCTTGGCCACAATGAACGATTTATGGACCCGGACAAAATTATCGGCCGGCAGCATATCCTCCAGGTTTTTGAGACTCTCCAATGTCACCAAACGGGCATCTTTACAAACCAGCCGGACGTATTCCTTGAGCCCTTCGATGTATAATATATCATCGAAATAGACTTTAACGATCTTACCGTCGACTTTGATGGAAAAAAAGTCCTTGCTGGTAGTCGGAAGAATGATGGTTTGATCTTGCATACGAAAATAATGCTGTTCTTTGGCTTTGTTAACGGCCTGGAGAAAACGTTCAAAAGAAAAGGGTTTGAGCAGATAATCCACGGCATTCAATTCAAAAGCTTCAAGGGCGTATTCGCTATAGGCAGTAGTGAAAATGACGAGGGGCGGCTTTTTTAGTGTTTTCAATAGGTTATTTCCCGACAACGTTGGCATTTGAATATCGAGAAAAAGAAGATCTACCGGTTTTTGGTTCAGAATATCCAAGGCAACCATCGGCGATTTGACTTTATCGATAATTTCTAGTTCGGGCACTTTTTTGCCGAATTCGTCCAGCAATTTAAGCGCCAGATACTCATCATCCACCAGGAGTGTTTTTATGTTTGCCATGTGTGAGTTGTAATTTAAATTGAACGAAAAACTGGTCTTGCTGATCCTGAATATCGAGTTGATATTGCCCATTGTATTTCAAGGCCAGTCTTTTTTTGATATTCTCTAATCCCACGCCGCCTTGCCGGTCCTTTTGCCTATCCTGATCATTTTTGGAATTGATGACTCGAAAATCAAGCGTATCATTTTCTACGGATAGGTCGGCTTTTAGAAAGGCATTGGGATTAGTGTCAAAATCACCGTGTTTGAAGCCATTTTCAAGGAACGGTATGAGGATCATCGGTTCGACCAGTTGGTTTTCCGCTACCCCGGAATAATTAAACCGTACATTGGCCGGCTCTTCCATCCGCATCTGAAATAATCCGATGAATTCTTCAATATGTTCCACCTCTTTTTTTAAGCTTACCTTTTTTTCGAGTCCGTCATAAATCACGTAACGCAGGAGTTTGGAAAGCTTCAATACCATGTCCGCCGTTTGTTTTGACTCACCGACTGCCAAAGCATAAATATTATTAAGGGTATTGAACAAAAAATGAGGGTTGATCTGAGCTCTAAGCGCTTGTAGTTGTGCTTCCCGCTGTTCATTGATGATCGCAAGATTGCGTTTTTCAGCATCATACCGGTTATATAACATTTGGTATAAAACCCCCACCACCATAATACAAAAGTTGGTAAATAAGGCTGCCAAAAACCAGTTTTGCTTTTTTTCAATAAATGGGGACTCTTTTAAGACGTAGGGAAAATATGTGTTCACCTCCGCCCGGAAGATGGTCGCTATTGTAAATAAGAATAAAGCAATAAGCGTAAATGGCCAGTACTTCTTTTTTTCTAAATACTGATTAACCATCCAAAGCGTAACGTAAAAAATGATCACCATTGGCAAAACATTAACGACCCCTCTCGCAAAACTGATCTTCATCGGCATAAATTGAGCAAAGACCAAACCGTAGGCTAAGAGGAAAAATAACCAAATGACGATGTGGAGGGCTATCTCCATTTTACGATTCCAATTATTTCGCTCGGTCATCATGCCTTAAAATTAATGAATTTGCCGGCTTTCTTTGCGCAGATTCAACCAATAGTAAGATTTCTTCAATCAACGGTCAGCAATTTCTAATATGGCCACCGAATGGATCGCCACGAAAACACTAAAACACAAAACCCCACAAAATTTCGTGGAAATTCGTGTTTTAGAGGTTTAGTAGCGGCTTAAAAGCCGCAAATTAGAAATTGCTGATCAACGGTAAAAAATAATCACTTAAAATTGGTTAGATGATCGTAAGAGTCCTCTTTTACTCCGCTTTATATTGTCAGGTTTCCATTAATTGAAATTATCTAACCACTCGTTGAATCATTTTGCAATCCATGCATTTTCCCTCTTCTTTTGTAACCGTCGTTCAACGATTATTAAACCAAAAACATTCATTAAATTTTTAATTCATGAAAACCGTATTTGTTTTTTTCTTAGTGGTGAGCCTTTCTGGCTCTGCGATGGCTCAACTGAATTTTAACCTTAAGGTCATTTCGGCTGAAGAGGTTCCGGAAGCTGTACAGGCTGCTCAAACCAGTTATTTTCCCGGCCTTACGGTCAATCTTTGGGAAGAGCAAACTGCTAGTGGACCCGAAAATGCTGTTACCAGATTTGTAGCAAATTTCAAAGATGGTAACGGCCAGGTGATCAGAGCCCGTTACCTTAAAGACGGCCAGGGTACTACGGCAACTACCTATTATGCTCGTGGAAATCAATTGCCATCCGTTATTCAGGCAGCTGCTGCCGAAAATTATCCTGATTTTATTCTGAGGACTGGAGAAAAGCTACAGTTGCTTGCCAAAGGGACCACCATTTTCCGAATTCGCCTTCGTAAGGGCATTAAAAAGCTCGTTGTTTATGTCGATAGCAACGGCGAGGAGATTTCCCGCAATGAGGTACCTACGGAAGTGCTGGAAGAAGAGAATGCTGATTAATCCCGAGTAATATGTTTGTTCACTGCCCTGCGAAACCCATTCGCAGGGCGCTTTTGATTAGAAAGCAGCATCCAATGTTTTTCTTATTGGAATACACCTTTTAGTTAGTCTGCTATTTTGCCATAAATAAAATATCGAGATGAAAGAATATACCATCCATTACCTAACACCTTTAGTGGTCAATACCTTAAGATACTTCATACTGGCAGGTATCCCATTCATTGTATTTTACATACTTTTCCCAGAAGTATTTTCAAAAAATAAAATCCAATCGCGCTTTGCTAAGCAAAAGGATTTTATTCGGGAAATCCTCCATTCCATGCAAACTACCCTGGTTATAGCAGGAATTGCCATACTGATGCTACATACCCCATTCAAAGCATACCTTCGGGTTTATTACGATCTTTCAACGTATCCTCTATGGTGGATACCTGTAAGTCTGTTCCTAACATTCATCTTACATGATACCTACTTTTATTGGATGCACCGAATCATTCATCATCCTAAGTTGTACAAACGTGTCCACCTCCTGCACCATAAGTCCGTCAATCCATCACCCTGGACGTCCTATGCGTTTCATATCTATGAGAGTTTGTTGGAAGCCATAATAGCGCCGATCATTTTATTCATTCTACCCTTGCATCCATTGACCCTTATTTTGTATGTAACCCTTTCTTTTGCATTCAACGTGTATGGTCATCTGGGGTATGAAATTGCTCCGAGGTGGTTTCGACATTCTTTTCTTTTCGAAATTATGAATACCTCGATCCACCACAATCTTCATCACGCCAAATCTAAAGGCAATTACGGCTTGTATTTCCGGGTGTGGGATAGATTGATGGGAACCGAACATCCGGATTATATTAAAGTATATGATAAAATTCAGGAAAGGAGGTTTGGTAAAGCTGCGTCTACTAATTTTTCTTGGAAAAAGGCGGGAGGTTTGTTTAATCTGTTTTAGGTTAATGCATGACTTTCTTAATCATTTTTGTTTATTTGTTTATGCGTTTATATGTTTATCTATTTATGGCAAAAACGCCTGAAACACATCAACCTATCAATGTTGAAATAGCATGAATGGCTCAGCTAATCAGTTACTAAAGTGACAAAGTATCAAACATCCAGTACCCTTTGCGCCGCTTCACCGATCCGCGCCCTGGTTTCCGGTAAAATATACCGTTGCTGATCAATTTGCTGTGGAACATCATGACGGCAGAAATAGCTGTGGATAGCCCGTCTGGGACGATCCGTCCGGTTAGTCGTCCCCCCGTGCCAGGTATGAGAATTAAAGATGACCACTGTACCAGCTTCCGCTTCAATGATGATTTCATGGGGATGAGTGGCCCAGGGGTCTTCCAGTACATCCTGCGGCATTTTCTCGCTGAGATGGGTTCCCGGTACAATACGGGTGGCACCATTAGCTTTGGAAAAATCATCCAATAGCCAGATAGAATTGCACACTTTAAAATGGCCGGCAGCCACCGCCTCCTGCGAATCGGCGTGCAGCTTTTGTAAGCCCATCCCCGGCTTTGCCGCCCGGTAATTCAAAGAGGAGAGTTTAAACGGTTGTTGGACGACGTGAGCAATGGCCGCTAATACCCGGGGGTGCGTATAGAATATATCAAATTCAGCACCTTTATTGACCAGGTCTGCCAGGCGGTCCGCCCCCGCTTCTTTAGGATGGCGGATGTATTTGGATGCTGCTAATTCCCGACCGGCATTTTCTCCTTCTTCTGCCAATAGTTCCGTAATACGCTGCTGAACCCGCTCCAAGTCTTCATCAGAAAGTAATTTCCCGAGGTTCAGGTATCCATTTTGGTCTAAAAAAGCTTTTTCGGCTGAGTTTAGCGTGTCTGGCCTTACCCCCAAGGCATGCAGCAGGTTTTCCATCGTAATAACTTATTTGGTTTTAAGACGGTGATTGGGTGGGATTTCCCTGATAATGTAGGGGCAAAACGATGAGCAGTCTTTAAAGCTCCATAGGATTTACAACATGGCCATAGAAGTGATCGAACGTCAGCGTAAGTAAATAGCATGATGAAAAAGTAGTCAGCATAATCTTCAATTATTCGTTACGTAATGCATCCACGGGATTAGCAATTGCCGATCTGATACTGTGGAAACTGACAGTCAATAAGGCAATGACAATGACCATTAACCCCGCTACCGGGAAGGACCACCACGGAACATCAACGTGGTAGGCAAAATCTTTCAGCCAGTTTTGCATGAAATACCAGGCGAGTGGAGTAGCGATCAACAGGGCAATGACGATCAATTTGATAAAGTCTATGGATAATACCCCGAATAAATTCAGAACCGATGCGCCCAATACTTTGCGAATACCGATTTCTTTAGTACGACGTTCGGCAGTATAGGCGGCCAGTCCGAACAGTCCCAAACAAGCAATAACTATCGTCAAAATGGCAAATACCAGGAAGATGCGGGCTACTTTCTGCTCCGAACGGTACAAAGTCTCCAGGTGTTGATCTAGAAATGTGAAATCGAAAGCAGAATTAGGCACTGTTCGCTCAAATACGCTACGCAATTGCCGCATACTCTGTGCCAGATTATCAGTCTTTAATTTCACCAAAGTGTATGCGCGCCACTCTGACGGATTATTATGTAATATATAGCCACCAATGGGCTGACGAAAAGACTGGAAGTGAAAATCTTCTACCACTCCTGTTATTTCAGCTCTTTTCCGGTAAAACAGACCCGGTGCTTCCCTACCGATCGCCTCTTCGGGAGTATAGCCCAGGAAGTCAAGTGCCGTTTCATTCAGGATGACTTGTACGACCGAATCTTCATTCGTTAGTTCGCGATCAGGTAATGTTCTACCCGCTAAGAGCTTTAGATCGAGTAGATCGACAATTTCAGGGGTTATTCGGTTGGATTGGATCAATAAGGTTTGATCTGAATGCTGAGGTTTGGTGATGGTTCTACCACTAGCATCATTTCCCGGGAAGGTTTGGGCGCGACCAACGTGTTCTACCACCGGCAATTGGCGCAGGTTATTGATCAATCCGTCGACTTGTGCTGAGTTTTCGGCGCCCGTAGTAAGGATGCCCACTACTAAGTCGGGGCGATAACCTAGGTTTTTATGCTGGATAAACCGCAACTGTTCAAAAAAGACCAGCGTAGCCACAATAATTACAACGGAAGCCACGAATTGCGAAACCACCAATCCTTTTCTGAAGATCCCCGATCCCCTGCTTTGACCTTCCGCAGCAATGTTGCTGAATAAAGATCTTGGAGAAAAACCACTAAGGTAAAAGGCGGGATAGGCGCCGGAGAGTAATACAATGACCGCAGCTATCGTCAAAGCCCCCAGTGCAAATTCCGGCTTAAGAATATCCGTAAAATGAAAAGACTTTCCCGCCAATTGGTTAAAGAACGGCAGAAACAGAACAATCAAAATAACACTCATTAGAAGTGCCAACCCCACCAAGGCAATCGTTTCCACGTAAAATCGCTGGATCATATTTCCGCGACTGGCACCGACCGTCTTGGTGATCCCCACTTCTTTAGCTTTGGCCTGCGAGCGCGCCGTCGCCATATTCATATAGTTAATGCTGGCGATTAACAAAACAATGATAACCAATAATATAAGCAACCTCAACTGTTGCGGATCTCCCAATCGCGAAGTATAAGAATTAGTAATATCTGATGAATAAAGATGCACCTCCCGCAGTGGTTGCAGGGATAGCGAGAACCACTGCTCCTCTTCCGCTACATTTTGATCCAATAAATTGGCCAATTCAGTTTCTATCGTTTGGGGATTAGCCTGTTCATTTAATAATAAAAAAGTTTCGTAACTGCTATTACTCCACGTTAGCCGCTGCATCCACCTAACGGTCTGGAAAGAGCCGATCATATTTGCATCCAGTGACATGTTCTGGGGCAGATCTTCGAACACCCCTGCCACATTCAAAGTGTAGTTATTATTGACGGTTAAGCTTTTTCCAAGTGGATCTTGGTCATCAAAATACTTTCGGGCAGTGCTTTCACTCAGAATGACCTGGTTAGGCTGTGTAAGCAATTCCGACCGGTTTCCCTGAACGATCGACAGGTCGAAGATCTCCAGCAAACTGGAATCCGCCCAGTATAAATGTGTTTCTACCAGCTTTTTATCATCCGTATTGACAAATGCTTTATCACCGAAATTATGCTTCATGAGGCGAACGTATTCTTCTACCCCCGCAATGGCATCCTTAGCTGCCGGCCCCACAGCATTTGGTGCATTGGCCCATTTTTCGGTCATGCCTTCGTACTCGGGATGCACGATGACCCGGTGTATCCGGTCGATCCTGGTATGTTGGTGATTAAAGGAGCGTTCGTCTTGAATATAGAGGAGCAAAAAACCGGCAATACTCAATCCCATGGCTAATCCCAGGATATTTAATCCGGCCGATAATTTGTTTTTGCGAAGATTGCGAAGAGCTATTTTCAGGTAGTTTTTCAGCATTATCCAGAACAATTTAGTGAGTAATTGAAAGTATGCGAATAATATGCCAAGGACAATGGAGGGTTCATTATCAGTCAATTAAACCACAACTATTTTGATTTTTCGGCCCTCATTATCCACAAACGAACGGAGTGGTGTTCGAAAATGGACGGTAAAAGGTCAATCCTTATGATCGGTACGAATCACGTAAATCAAAAATTGATTGATTTAACCAGTTGTCTGACCGATTTATCCAGTTGCCTCAATTGATATTTTCTAATCTTAGCTAAAAGTGCTTTTGATAGTGCGACCTTTAAAATTTTTCCCTTAATCAAATTTTCAAAACAATGAAATTCTTATCAACAGTTCTAATGACGTTTTCAATGCTGATCATTTGTTCGAATTTTACCTCCTGTTCGGAAGAAGAGGCCACTCCATCAACCGGTGAAATGGATGTGGTCTTCAAGGTAGTTGCTCCGGACGGCATGGATATTACAGCAAGAATGGTAAGTTGGGATATGACAATCCAAGTATTTGACAAATCAACCAATAATTTAGTTGCCACCTCCCGTACTATGTCCGTTACCAAGTTAATAACTGGCCTTGATCAGGCTAATTACAGAATTACTGCAACCGGTACGCTAAATGACGGGGTTATAGATAAAGTGGTAAACGGGAATGCAGATAATATCAGCGTAAAAGCGGGTGAAAAAGTAAAAGTCGAGGTAATCCTTTCCTGAAGTGCTAGTGCTTCGGGAGCTAAGTAATTGACAGTTTTGGTGAGGTCATTTTGGAGGTAGACAAGGCGCGAGGAGGGAGCATAGCCGAAGCTACGTGACCGACGAGCAACGAAGTATACCGCCGAAAGGGGCCGCCAAAATTGTCAAGTATTTCGTTCCCGAAGCACTAGTTTGTCACTTTGAAGGAAAGCTCTCAACAACAAATAGCTCAACCCATCATTGACTTGGATACGGATGACGAAAAGTCTTTGTCCCCGCAAAAGGGATTATTTCAGCAGCTATTGATAGATCTCTCTTTTGCTCAGCATTCTACCCTGCTGCGGATCCCAAACCTTTAGCCGGAGACAATCCATAATGCCTTTAGGTGTAAACGTAGTAGTACCTGGGTTTTGGAAGACTGGCATTTCCTCAAAGGCTTTGGGTAAATTGTAAAAAGGAATGCGAGGATTGATATGATGGATGTGGTGGTAGCCAATATTGCCGGTAAACCAGTGCATCAACTTATTCATTTTCATATAACTCGAAGAATAGAGAGCAGCGTGTACATACTCCCATTCTTCCTTGCTTCTAAATTTGGCGGATGGGAAATTATGCTGTGCATAAAACAAGTAAGAACCCAGGGCGTGGGCGATCATAATTGGTAAAATGAATCCAATGAGCAAGCTCTGTAAGCCCAATGTGAGAAAAATGACCACTCCCAGCATCACATGAAAAATTAAAGCCACAAGAGAATCCATGTGCTTTTTAGGATTGTTGATCAAAGATCTCAGGATCATGCCCCAGATGAAAACAAAGATATATCCAAATAAGATGGTGAGGGGATGTCTGGCAAAAAGGTAAAGGTTGCGATCCAGTTTTTTGGCGTTTAGGTACTCCTTACGGGTCACTATAGGAAAAGAACCGATACTGGAAGAATATAACTTGGAATTATGAGTATGGTGAAAATCATGAGACCTTTTCCAGATACTGATCGGTGCAAGGACAAATAATCCAAAAATGGTAAAGATCACTTGTGCGATGATCGAATGCTGCAAAATGCTTTTATGCAAATAATCGTGATAGATTGTGAACAGCCGGACGGTCAATAAACCAGCCAAAATAGCACAAATGATTTGCAGAAAAATCGAAATATTTACCAAAGCTCCTGCATATGCCGCAAGGAATAACCCGATTGTGCTGATCGTTAAGGTCCAACTCTTGTTACGATCTTCGGTAGCGTACCTGTTCGTTGCAAGGATTAATTCTTTATCTTTTGTCATCTCATTAAAATGAATTAAACATTTACTTTTTTGTGTTTCCAGCGACGGTGAGTCCACAACCAATAAGCAGGGGTCTTCACAATATCCGCTTCCAATCGGCGAGTATGTAACTCTGTGATCTCATCTTCCGACAGCTGAGTTGGGTATTCTACTAACAACTCATTACTTATCCGATAATATCCTCTTTTCAGGCGTTGAACACTCACATAAATAATAGGATATTTCATTTTTTTGGCAATCTTCGCAGTACCTTTAAAGACAGGAGTTTCCTGGTTTAGGAAAGTCGTCCAGTAAGCATCTTTCGAAGATGGGGTCTGGTCTGCAATAAAGGCGGTGGCAGTGACTGCATTTCTATTTTTCACCATCCCTCTGAACGTTTCCCGCATTGCGTAAAGTTTATTGCCCAACCGGGTACGCATATGGTAAACTAAATTATTAAAATATTTATTCGACAACGGGTGAAAAATGACGTAAAGTTGATGTAGATGGGTTTGACTAAACCTGGCTCCTGTTAATTCCCAATTACCTAAATGCCCCATGACGATAATGACACTTTGCTTTTCCTGCAAAAACCTTTCGTAAACCTCTTCATTTTCAAAGGTAACCCTTTTGAGAAGAGTTTTCGGTTGAATGGTAAGTGTTTTAAGCGTTTCCAGCAACAGATCACAAAAATAACGGTAAAATTCGCGTTGGATTTCCAGCAGCTCTTGTTCAGACTTTTCCGGAAAAGCATTCCTCAGGTTCGTGCCAACTATTTTAGTCCGGTATCCGATAACCCGGTAGACAATAAAGCATATCAGGTCTGACAAAAGATACAATGCCCAAAACGGAAGCAGGGAAACTCCATAAAGGAAAGGAAGGGTGGCATAGTAAATTATGGCTTTCATCAGAATACTATAGTTTATTTGGAGCAAAATACCTTGGCTCCTAAATTCCTGCTCTCTATTTTGTGTGAAAGCAGTTTTTGAGAGCCAAAAATAGTTTGGACGCACCAATTATCAAAGGAGGTTGTCCCATAAGTGTGTTTTTTTTTCCACACCCGAGTTTTCACAGTAGTACACCTACTCGTTTGTCAGGATTGTCGTCGGACAGTTGTAATAGTCGGGAGTGGATCGTACAGTTTTGAAATACTAAGACGAACTTAAGCAGAAATGGAGTTAAAAAATACCTGGTAATGCTTTTACTCTATCATAGCTTCATTTTAAGCAGAATCTATAGACGAATGGTTTTGAATATGAATTAAAAAGGTTATGAGGGGCCAAACCCTCTAGTGCTGCAATGGTTAGGGCTTGGTTTAACAATAGTTTCTTGGCGTGATTTAAACGAATCATCCGGATCATGTTACTGGTAGAAAATCCCGTCAGTGCCCTTAGTTTTCGGTGTAGTTGCGCTTTTTCAATGCTTCAACAGCAGAAGAAAATATCTCGGGGATGGTTACTTCTTCCTTGCTGTTGCCGCCGTGTGGACACATGAGAATATCAAAGTGATCGGTTTTGGCGCGTTGAAACCATCGGATTGAACACCCTACGTTTACTGGCTTTATAGATTACCATTTTTTTTTCGAACATATATAATACATCATCGTTCTATCGAAAATCTTTTATTTTAAAATCATCGAATAGTAATTTTTAAAAAAATATCCATTCTTTTTGATTAAGACATAGTGTAAAATTGTGGTCAAAGATTACGTTTGAAAAATGTGATCGATATAGAAGGCTTAAGCTTTGTCCGACAATATTTTTCGACACTGTTGTCAAAATAATAGGAGATCAACTGCAATTGAGTATTTACGGAGAATCAAGTTAAAGAATCATTATTCGAATCGGTTGGACAAATTGCTAGGCAGAGCTTTGGAAGGTCAAAGTTTAGTGCGATTCGGGTTAATTGGTCTCAAAGCATTTGATCTGATGAATTCCCCCAAAAATAAGCATCAAAGCAATTCTAGCCCACAGAGGAACGAAAATACCTGGTGGTTAGAATTAATTAAAGTTTTTATGAGTTTTCTACACAAGGAGAAAGGCAGAAATTAAACGACATTGTAGTTTCACACCAGTATTACTTCCGAACAAATGGTACTTCCTACTTTTCGTCAGTATAACAAACATCAATTTAATTCACAAAACATTAAATATCATATTATGGCACGTTTAGCATTATTATTTTTTATTGTTGCAATTGTTGCCGCTATTTTCGGATTTACCGGTATTGCGGCTGGGGCGGCATCAATAGCTAAAATCTTATTTTTTATTTTTCTTATTCTTTTCGTAATTTCTTTGGTATTCAGAATTTTGAAGGTATAGAGATAAATAAAGACGGATTCCATCCACCCTACTTAAGTTTGACTTGTGTAGGGTTTCATTTTTCCTGCTATCCTTGATAGATGGCATGGTTTACACTTTTGGTAAATAAAAAAAATAAATACGCATTAATGAAATTGAATGCCCCAAACCGAGTAACTACCGTACATTTTTTGTCGATTATGATCGGTATAGTCGTTTTCCTTTACTTGGGAAAATCATTCCTTATTCCACTAGCCTTTGGAGGATTCTTTGCAATGATTTTCTATCCGATGATCAAATGGCTGAAAAAGAAGGGAGTGCCCAAATGGGGAGGGATTGGCATTGCTGCCCTAATTTTCATATTAATCCCGGGGATAGTGATTCTTACTACCGTTTTGCAAACAAAGTCTTTAGTTCAAGATTGGCCAAAAATCAGCAAACAGCTCAAGAAACAACAGGAAAATATCGAGGACTACATTATAAAACAAATGGGGATAGGTTCCGAGGAAAGAATGGAACGTTATAAGAAGAGATTACGAAACCAACTTAGCGAGGCGAAAACCTTGATCAAAGGGTTTTTCGGATCAATGGTCAGTTCGATAACCGGAATAGTTCTTGCTTTAGTGTATATGATCATTTTTTTATTGGAAGACCGGCGAATCACCAAATTTATAGTCAATGTAACTCCCACTTCGAATGAAGACTATGTTCGGGAAACATTACAGATATCACGGAATGTCGCCTTTCAATATTTAAAGGGGCGCATAATATTGATAGGTATATTGAGCATCTTCTATAGCGTTGGTTTTCTGGCATTTGGACTAGAATACGCGATTTCTATTGCCATAATAGCAGCAATATTATCGATTATTCCTTATTTAGGCAACATAATCGGTGGAATGATCGCCGTAATTATAGCTCTTGCCACTACCGGCAGCATGAGTACGGTGCTTGGAGTACTTGGTACTATGGTAGTAGCACAATTTTTTGAAAGTAATGTACTTACACCATGGATAATGGGAGAAAGAGTTTCTTTAAATCCATTGGCTACAATGCAGGGATAATTGGTTTAAGTTTGATCTGGGGCATATCCGGTACTATTTTAGCCATTCCCATTTTGGGAATTATAAAGACCATTTTTGGCCGCACAGAAGGACTGGAACCTTATGCTTACCTAATTAGCACAAAT
>CAZHNG010000133.1:15156-16567 GCA_964533785.1 uncultured Saprospiraceae bacterium
TCCCATTCTCATCCCCTATTCAGCTTCACCTTCTTCCCGACCACCGAAAGATTCTCATTAATAAATTGCTCATTCCATAAATTGGAGATCACGCCGGAGATATACGGATTTTGCAAGGCCCAAAGATAGGCTTTCATCGGCGCCTTCATATCACCGGGTACGATGCGCTCCACCTTATCAATTCGCCACTGAGGTAGCGGCTGTAAAGCTTTGTGGTGGGTCGCAACCGCCATGGCTACTTTCATCGCGATGATACCAACGCCATTTTCGTAGGCTTTTTTGATGCCCGCTTCCATGTAACCGCCATTGATGATGTTGTAAGCACACATAACCACGTCGTATTGTCCGGTGTCAATAGCCGCATCCAGCACGCCGGCAGGGTCATTGTGGGTAGATACCCCTAAAAAACGGACTTTTCCTTCTTTTTTGAGGGCTTCGACGGTGGAAAATATTTCGGGGATGGTCACTTCTTCCTTGCTGTTACCGCCGTGGGGGCACATCAGGATATCGAAGTGGTCGGTCTTAGCGCGTTTGAGGCTGCCTTCTACGGATTCTTTGATCTTTTTCTGGTGCGCTTTACTGGCATCGACCAGGTGACCATAGTCTTTCACCATAGCGTTGGAGATGAAGCATTTATCCATCGATTTATCCTGGTTCGGCCAGTAGATGAGGAAGTAGCCGGGTTTGTCGACGTAACGTTCCGCGCGTATTTCGGCGGCGCGCTTCATGATCTTTTCCTGTTTACCCGTCGGTAAACCTTTAAAAATGTCCTGGTACATGCCATCTCTTACCCCCTGGAATCCACTCACTTTGGTGGTCATGAATACTTTCATCCGCTTGGAAGAACTGTCGATGACCTTGCTGTAGGCTGTTTCACAATCACCGCTGCCGTAGGCGGGCGCCATGTCCAGGTAATTCACGCCGCGTTCGATGGCCATTTCCACTTGTTTAAAAGAATCTGATCGGACGGGATCTCCACCATTGACGACTTCGGAGATCATCATCCCCGTGCGACCCAATTGGCGGTAGGCCATGCCTTCTACTTTGTTGCGCCAGTCCAGTTCTACGGGTGGTTGTATTTTGGGTTTAATGGGCGCTTCTGCTTTGGTATTGGACAAAGGTAAAGCGCTTAATCCAACCGATGCTGCGGATGCAAGGGTAATAAAATTTCTTCTGTTTAAGGATTTTTCATTTTTTTTCATGACCGAATCTTTTGGATAATATTGGATACAATTCTTCTTCCAGCTTTAAAATACTAATATTATGCAATTCTTTCAAACTTCTTAATGATTCATATTCAATCTTATATCGTTTGCTACCGGAGGGTGTGGTGACCACTTTCACCTTGATCTCCCCATATTTGGTGTCGACGGTCAAATTTTCCCGGTCGAGAATATTTCTTTCTACCGGA
>CAZHNG010000134.1:0-3839 GCA_964533785.1 uncultured Saprospiraceae bacterium
TAACTTCATAACCTTCATAACTTCATAACCTTTATAACTTCATAACCTTCATAACCTTCATAACTTCATAACCTTCATAACTTCATAACCTTCATAACTTCATAACCTTTATAACCCCTCAAAGCTAAATATAAAGAATCGCCCCAAGTTGAAAATCAGTTAATATAGATTTTTCTTTAAAGTGACAAAGTAGTTTTAATTGATTACCAAAAATTACACTTACCTTTATTTTTTAATTACAGCGTTCAGTATAAAATTTGGCTCACTTACGCTTTTTCGTGACTGGAGAACGATTCTATTCCTTAGCCGGAGGCGTGATCATAATATGCGCTCGGTGCGTACCGGGATCCATAATCCAAGGTCCACCGGGAACGATCGGGCTTAAAGGTAAGCCGGTAGATTCCTGCGTAGCAAAAGGAATGTAAACGACGTAGCGGTAATTCGCCTCTTTTACGATATTGGTTGCTGGATCGTATTCTCCGTTCGGACCGGACAAGACGTGCAAAGTGGTGGGATTTTCCGGCATTTCCAGTGTACCGGATTTAGCTTCTTCTTCCCTGATGTCGAAAACCTCACCGGGACTTTTTCCTTCGGCTTTAAGTTCCCGGCCTCTTGACATAAAGGGCTCCAGATCATCGTGGTAACAAACCACCTGAAAGCCACTATTGTTAGGATCATCGGCGATACAGATCTGATTATTGGTACCTTCACGCAAGGTAACCATTTTGCCACTAGCATCATAACCATAAACGGTAGCGCCTGCTCTCAGGTCTTCCGGCGCCGCCATAACGGCTGCGGCGATTTGCTCGGCTTTGTTGGGAATTTCTTCTTGGGCACAGCCCCAATTGGTTAGGGTTAATAAAGCCAGGATCAATAAAGTATGTAATTTCATTTTTGGTGGATTTCGTTTGTGAATGACTTTAAAAATATAACAATCCAAGCTATTCTGATAATTTATCTTCCAAATAATCATTCGCAATTCCATTTTCTGATTATTCAAATAAAAATTGCAATTTTAGGTTATAAACCATCTAAACAACCGTATTGAGTGGTCAGAGTCCTATACTAAAACAAAACGAAAAATGAATAAAAGAACCTTTCTCAAAACATCCTCCGCCTTGGTAGCCGGCGGTATAATTTCGCCCATGATGTCCTGTAATTCAAGCAAATCCTTATCGAACTGGTCCGGCAACCTTACTTACCATTCCAAAAAGGTGCATTATCCCACTTCCCTGCAACAGGTGGTTGACATTGTACAAAAACAAAATAGCGCCAAAGGACTGGGATCGAGGCATTCATTCAATACCATTGCCGATACGAATGAGCACCAGATCTCTTTAAAAAAGATGAACAAGATCCTGGCGTTGGATAAAACGGCCAAAACAGTGACCGTTGAGGCCGGCACCCGCTACGGTGATATTTGCGAATACCTGGATCAAAATGGTTTTGCCCTCCACAACCTTGCCTCCTTACCGCATATCTCCATTGCCGGTGCTTGTGCGACTGCAACCCACGGGTCGGGAGTAAAAAATGGTGCGCTGGCGACCAGCATCCAATCCATTGAACTGGTAAAAGCGAACGGAGAGGTAGTCGAAATATCCAAAGAAAAAGACCGCGACACTTTCAACGGTGCAATAGTCGGTTTAGGTGCCTTGGGCATTGTTACTAAACTAACCCTATCTCTTCAGCCTGCTTTCAGAATGCAGCAAACTGTTTACCGTAACCTGCCCATGTCCGCACTGGAAACCCATTTTGAGGAAATCATGTCCAGCGGCTACAGCGTCAGTTTATTTACGGATTGGCAAAATAAAAACGTAAATCAGGTGTGGATAAAAAGCCGTTCTGGTACCGGTTCGATCGTTTCCGGTGATGAATATTTCGATGCGACCTTAGCCACCCGGCACATGCATCCCTTAGACGATCATCCGGCCGAAAATTGTACCGAACAGATGGGCACAGATGGACCCTGGTACGAAAGATTACCCCACTTCAAAATGGGCTTCACCCCCAGTAGCGGGGATGAATTACAGGCGGAGTTTTTTGTGCCCATGGAATATGGTTACGAAGCGATGACCGAGGTCGAAAAACTACAGGATGAAGTTTTCCCTCACCTTTTCATTTCGGAGATCCGCACCATCGCGGCCGATCAGTTTTGGATGAGCCCCTTCTATAACAAACCTTGTGTAGCTATTCATTTCACCTGGAAACCGCATTGGGAGGCTGTGCAGGGGCTATTACCAAAGATTGAAGAAGCCTTGGCTCCTTACCACGTCAGACCGCATTGGGGTAAATTGTTTACTTTGGATCCGTCCGTATTACAAGGCAGGATTGAAAAGCTGGAGGATTTCAAAGCTTTGGTGAAAGCATATGATCCGGAAGGGAAATTTAGGAATCCATTTTTAAATCATAACCTAGGTTACACCTCCGGGTAGGCGACACCTCTATTAGTTTCGCAATCCACTAATGACTACATTGCCGGTACCATTAGGATCACAAGGATAGCTAAAAACTTCACTCCTAGCTTTAGGATCATTTATGGTTTCATAAAAATCATCCAGATATTTCAAGGTGGATTTTAAGTATGCTAACATATCTCTAATACCCGGAACACACTTCCCCAAAAAAACCTAATTTTACCAAAGAAAATACGAAATAATTTATGTATCCGGAAGTGGAAAGAAACAGCCATGCTATTTCCTTTGAAGAATATCTGGAAATGGAGGAAAAAGATCTTTGGCGTATCTCTAATGTAGCCAATTTAAAGGAATCACTACATTTGCATAGCCTGGATATTGAAATCCCATTAGAAGATATTTATTACCAAATAGAAAGCATTAAAAAGTAATTCAACGCAAATTATACGTTCATGCAGCACCTAGAACGCGCACTAGACGGTCAAAACCAATGGTGGAAATACATTCTTGTTATATTGATCGCCTTCTTGGGCGGGAATATCCTCGGAGCCATTCCACTGGGAGTGGTGGTCATCTCGAGTACCTTGCAAAACGAGGGGGAAATAACCAGTAATCCAGACAATTTCATGGATCTCTCTGCCTTTGGTATTGATCCAAATCTGGGCCTGGTCCTATTAATGATCCCATTTATTGTAAGCTTGATATTCCTCGTCTTGATGGCAAAAACGCTGCACCAACGAAAATTAAGCGATCTCATCAACGGCACGCCTTCGATCAAATGGTCGAAATTCTTTTTCGCCTTTGGGATATGGGGCTTACTAATGATTCTTTACGTAGCAGTAGATTACACCTTAAGTCCGGATAATTTCAATGTCCGCTTTGATCTGTCTTCATTCTTGCCTTTGATCTTCATATCCTTATTGATCATTCCTTTTCAGGCTTCTTTCGAAGAAATTTTATTTCGGGGCTACCTGGCGCAAGGGATAGGTGTTTGGACCCGCAATCGCTGGCTGGTTATTCTCATTCCCGGTTTGCTTTTCGGACTGATCCATGCCTACAACCCGGAAGTAGAAGCGTACGGCTTTTGGGCGACTATGCCGCAGTATATCTTATTCGGCCTGGTATTTGGCCTGATCACCGTTTTGGATGATGGTGCTGAAATAGCAATGGGTGCCCACTCCGCCAATAATGTATTCTTATCCATATTCGTAACTACGGAAGCTTCGGCCCTGCAAACGGCGGCTCTTTTAGAACAAAAGGATGTTTTCCCCTGGAAAGAAACAGTCATTTTAATCCTGATTAGCGCCGCCTTTGTTTGGCTTATGCACTATCGATACCACTGGAATTTTGCTGTCTTAAATAAAAAGGTAGAAAAAGCAACAGAAACAGATGACCAGGTAAACCAATAATTGAGACCTTCATTGC
>CAZHNG010000134.1:3939-16470 GCA_964533785.1 uncultured Saprospiraceae bacterium
TCATTGCCCACTGCTTATTTACAAACCAATCCAAAGCATCCGGATTACGAATGGCATCCCGGTTTAAGCTTTTTGATACATCCATACCTAAAAAGATTTTCTTAATCGGTACCTCCATCTTTTTACCACTCAGGGTGTAAGGTATATCCGGTGCTGCAATTATCAGATCGGGAACGTGGCGGGGAGAACACTGCTCCCGTAACGCTTGTTTAATTTCTTTTTTCAGTTCCCCATCCAATTCAAAGCCTTCATTCAACACAACAAAAAGCGGCATGACATCTCCGCCATCCTCTTTCTCCAGGTTTAAAATAAGGCTGTCTTTGAGCTGCGGCATTTTGTCCAGTACATTATAGATCTCGGCGGTACCGATACGAATGCCTTTCCGGTTTAAAGTGGCATCCGAACGTCCTTGTATGATCAGGGAACCATTATCGAAGAGTTTGATCCAATCACCGTGCCGCCATTTTCCTGGAAATTGCTCAAAATAACTTTGGTGATAACGTTCATCGTTGGGATCATCCCAAAAATAGATAGGCATAGACGGCATGGGTTTTTCGATCACCATTTCCCCCAGCGAACCCTTGATGTGGTTTCCCTTTTCATCATAAGCAAATAAGGCACAGCCCAAAGCCCTCCCCTGAATAGCTCCCTTGTATACCGGCAAGTAAGGAACTCCTCCGACAAATGCGGTACAAACATCCGTTCCGCCGCTCATCGAACACAGCCATACTTCATTGGAGATGTTTTCGTATACCCATTCAAAAGTTTCGGGCGGCAAGGGTGCTCCCGTTGAACCAATCGACCGGAGATGCTTTAAATTCAATTTTGAGCCGGGATCTAGTCCCCGCTTCATACAAGTCGTTAAATACGGAGCACTGGTGCCAAAATGATGAATGGGCAATTCTTCGGCAAGCTGCCATAACACTCCTAGAGAAGGATAAGCAGGACTACCGTCGTACAATACCGGTGTAGCCCCAACTAAAAGGCTGGCCTGGAGAAAATTCCACATCATCCAGCCCGTTGTAGTGAACCAAAAGAAATGTTCTCCTGGTTTAACATCATTGTGAAAACTCATGTATTTCAAGTGCTCCAATAGCACCCCACCGTGAGAATGGGTAATCGCTTTTGGACGTCCGGTAGTACCGGATGAATACAATACCCAAATGGGATGGCTAAAGGGCACCGGCGTAAATTGTAAGGCGCCCCCCTTTTCCTGCGATGCTAAAACTGTTTGCCAGGTGATCGCTTGGTCGAGCGTAGCTGATGGCTGGAAGTAGGGAACCAGCAGGGTAGCCTCTAAACTATCCAGGCGATTACGGATTTCGTCAATTTCGGCCAAGCGGCTGTAAGTCTTATCATTGTAGCGGTAACCATCGGTAGCGATCAATAATTTGGGCTGTATTTGGTCGAATCGTTCGATGACGGTTTCAACACCGAAATCCGGAGAACAACAAGACCATACCGCACCAATGGAATTCACTGCCAAAAAACAAATTATTGCTTCCGGAATATTCGGAAGGTAGGCCGCAACACGATCTCCCTTTTCTACTCCACTTTCCAGTAAAAAGCGTTGTACCGCTTTTACTTCCTTTTCAAGCGTCTCCCAACTCACCACTCTCCTACCCTTTTCATTGCAAAAAAGCAAAGCCGGCCGGTCTGAGCTTTGCTGCCGGAAAATATGTTCTGCATAATTAAGACTAGCACCTTCAAACCAATTACAACCAGGCATTTGGCGGCTATCCAACACCGTTTCGTAAGAAGAATGGGCGATAATGTCAAAATATTCCCATAGGCTTTGCCAGAACGCCTCGACCTGATCAACGGACCATTGCCATAAGGCAGCATAGTCCGCAAAGATCAATCCTTTTTCTTTAGCTAACCATGATTCGTACTGCTTTAGATTGGATTGATCTATAAATGATTGAGAAGGTTTCCAGAGCGATTTTTGTTGTGCTGGCATGAATTAGAAATTTCTGGTGGCATCTAATAGATTAACCTGATTTTGTTGGTCAATAGTTTGACAACTAAACTAATTCATTTCCGGTAAAAACCCACAGTTTATATTCAAAAACAGGAGAAGACATATTCACTTCAATGGCATCAATCATCGAACAATGGTCACATCCCCCCTGAATATGATTCCATCCGCCAAATTCAATCGTAGGATATAATAATAAGTCCCTGCAGGCAGATCCTGACCAGCGTCATTCGTGCCACGCCAGTCATTCGTGTAGGGACGAGCTTCAAAAACAATATCACCCCAACGATTGAAAATGATCATGTGATTATCCGGGAAGTTGCCGGGAAAGTCGTCGATGATCTCAAAGTAAAGTTCATCATTCAAACCATCACCATTTGGTGTAATACCATTGGGTAAACTCAGTGAATCTACGCCGGGGAATTCTACCTCTTCGATTAGCACATCCACATTGGCGGTATCACACAAATTAGCACAGGCTACATTACAAACGACGTAACTGAAAATATCTCTTCCAGACAGGCCTTCTTTTGGTGCATATATTACACTTCCACCCGTGGTATCAATATTGATGAGATCGCCCAGGCTCGGACTTGACAAAATATCAATAGAAATATTTGCAGCACTGCCCAGGTTATCATTTTCTACCAAATTCAGGGTAACTTGATCATCAGCCGCTGAAATTTCAAACAGATCATCCGTTGCATTTGGCGGTTCACTGACAATGATCCTTACCGAATCAGCGGCATAATTATTACAGCCTTCGGCTGACAAAGTCCAAACGAAAACATTTGTACCTGGTTGTAAATTACTGACTATACTGGCATTGAAATCCGGACTTTCAATGGTTGCACCGGAACTGGTGGTCCAAAGGCCGGTAGCCATCGTACCTGGATCTTCTGCTGAAAGAATGGTTTCATTTTCGCACAGCGTTTCATCTTGCCCCGCATTAGCGGTAGGTAAGCCTTCAGTATTCAGGGTAACGTCTACTTCTGCCGTATCTGTACAAGTACTATTGATGTTCGTAATGATCAATTGGTAAAGCCCTTGTTCCATCGTTGAAGTGACCAGCGCATTACCACCAGCCAAGGGGGTATTAGTGGTCGCATTTACCCACTGGATAGAAAATTCAGGGCCTTCGGAAGAACCGGTACCATCCAGTACTGCGGTTTCTCCGCATTCCAGTTCGATCTGGCTTTCCACGACAGTTGCTATGGGGGCATTGATGTTGGGTAAAACGGTTATGGTATCACGGAAAGCACAGTTACCTCCCAGAGTTATAAATAATTCATAATCTCCTACACCATTAGCCGTAGCCAATAGCGGATTCAGCGTATCAACCTCAACTGAATTTCCTTGATCTAAAGGCGTCCAGCGCGTTTCAAATTCGACATCGATGACAGTGGGAGTAGCATCCAATAACACATTAGGGTCAGGACATCCCTCCACTGGTGTGTCGTTGGCAAAAACAATATCAATTTCCGGTATTTCTTCAGATATGGATATAGTATCCTGGGTTCTACAACCGGAGTCTTCATTGATCAGCACTAATTCATAACGCCCCGGATCCACTACGTCAATAATGAGTTGATTAGCCGTTAAACGCCAGGTATCGTTATTATCAATACCCGTCCAATCTACTGAAATGTTATTCCCTCTGATGGATGAAGTTGCATCAATAGTTACCAGCGTATCTCCACAACCCAATGATCCTCCGAGTACTTCGAAATTGATCACTGGCAATTCGGTATCTGCTTCTACCATGACGGTATCCGCTGCAAAACAACCGTTTGAAAGGTCTGTTACGGCTAATTCATACGCACCGACCTGAGAAACCACCACAGAATCACGGTCTGCCGGTGAATCCAGACTGCCACCGTCCAAAGCCCTCCAGCTATAACTGACTTCTGCCATCTCATCATTGGAGAAACCTTCTCCTCTTAATACCACTTCCGAACGTTCGCAGGTCAAAAATTGGGTATCTCCGGCATCAACCCGCGGATTGTTCAGATTGCCCTCTACAATGACTTCATTGAACCCTACACATTGATTCGTATTGTCCAATACCAATACCTGGTAAGTACCAGGCGCATCAACCGTGATGGTTAGTTCATTGATACTGGAGACAATATTTCCGGTATCGCCTAATGCAACCCACTCCAGGTCATAATCCGGCAAATTTGGGTCGAGCGCCGTGATCTCAACCTGATCATTGTTACAGTCAATTACATCCGTTGGCGGATTTATTTCTATCGTAGGAATATCAGAGATCACATCGATAGCAACTGAATCTTTAGCCACACAGCCGTTTCCATTATTAGTCACTTCCAAATAGTAAACCCCAGGAACTAATACCTCATATTCCATACGGTTACTTACTTCCGAAGTATCTCCCCTCAGCCAACGGTAGGTAAATTCCGGCCCAACAGCAGACCCCTGGCCATTCAATACAACGGTAGAATTCTCACAATCCAGCGTAACCGGATCTCCTGCTTCGACAACCGGACTTTCTATTGTCTCGGTCACTGTTACCGTTGTAGAGTTAGAACAATTATTTTCAGGGTTGAAAACGGTAACCTGGTATTCCCCGGCCCGGCCAACTTTTGCTTCCTGAAATTCAGCATCTTCCACAACAATACCGTCACCTACCGGTTCCCACAATATGCCTACAGGTCCCACATCAGGTGGTAGAATGACCCGGACACTAGCCGTGTCTTTTATACAGTTAATCACAGATAAAGCCTCCGCTTCAATGGGCAATTCGCGAATCTCCCTGGTTACTCTTACCGTATCGCTACCCTGGCAACCTGTTGTTTCATCAGTAACCGTAAGAATAAAATTACCCGTATCGATCGTGGTGTACTGAGAACCGTTGGCCAATAGGATACCCTCACCATCAAACCACTGAAAATCTAAAGCGCCGTCTACATTTTGAGGATTCAGAATAAGGGTGTCGCCAACACAACCCAGAGTCATATCAGGACCGGCATCCGCAATTACCTCTTCTCGCAAATCATTGACCACCACTGTATCCGTTGCCACACAACCTTCGTCAGTGTTGGTAACTTTCAAGACGTATGTACCAGGCGCATTGGCTTGCGGAGAAAGCATTGTTTCCTGGTCGGGTAACAAGGAACCGTCAATAGTTGTCCATTCGTAGGCAAATTCATTGCCGGTTGAAGATTCAGAGCCGTTCAGGCGGAAAGTGCCCGTCTCACAAGTAAAGTCAGCATTGGGGCCGGCATTGGCAATGGGTAAGTTAGCGGTTACGGCTACGGTATCCCTGGAGAAGCACCCGGTTTCACGGTTAGTTACCTCAAAAAGATATTCACCCGGGCTCAATGCGACGACGGTCGCTAAAGTATCCTCGCCTTGGATAGCTCCGCCAATATCCAAAGGTGCCCAGCGGTATCTAAATTGTTCGTACTGAGGCCCCTGAACACTATTACCTTCCAAACGGGCAAATTGGGCGGAAGATTCACAGGTCAACATCACATCGGGCCCGGCATCTGCGATAGGTACATTATCACTGACACCAATCATAAAGGTGTCTTGGTAGATAAGTGGTTCGGGTCTAGAATTATCAAAAACAGTGACGATCTTCATACCTTCGGTCAGGTTATTTGCCAGACTATCAAATTGAGGGGGTGCTAATTGCCAATTGAAAAGGTAGGGCCTCCTTCCCCCTGATACGAATAATTCTATTTCTCCGTCATCGCCGCCAGGGCAAGTCACATTCCTTACGATCGACTCTACGAGTAGTCTGTCTTCCACGCATATTTCCCCAGGATCAGCAACAATATCTCCATCTATTCCATTAAGCAGATTCACTATCGTTTGGTCGTTCATTTCTATCGGATAGCATTGATCCGGCTCGCCGATCGGTTCGAAACAAACTTCAAATAAAGTGGTGCTATCAGCTAATGATTCCCCGGCAGGATTAGCCCAATCCACTTCCAGCAAACCCACAGGAGTAGATCCTACAACGAAATTAGCTCCCGTAAAGTCAGCAAGGTCCGGTGTCAAATTTTGGATCCCGGCATAAAAAAGATCGGCCCCCCAGGTCAGATCAAACTTTGCTCGCGTTATATTTTCAAAATTCGCCACTTTAACCGGCACACAAACGGTATCAGCAATAAATCCGCTAGCTGTGCCAATGTCCAGGAAAAACCCTTCCGGGAATAAAACACATACCTCGCCCGGCTGCTCCTCTAATCCGATGTGTTCTCCATTAGAAGTGCTAGTAATGATATTTTCATCTCTGGGAATTGGCCGTAGACCCACTTCAGAATCACATTCACCCGGCTCACCCACAATTTCCAGGCAGAAGGTCAATAAGGTAGATCCATCATCGAGAGAAATAGGATCTCCACTCCATTCTACAGCAATGAAACCTTGGTTTTCCAGCACATTAGCGCCAGGTAAATTAACCCTCTGCACTTCACTTATTCTGGCGATAGTCGTTTCCCAACCGATGGTAAAATCAGAATTTATGATGTCAGTAAAATTATTGACTTCAACATCCATGCAGACAATGTCACCAGGTCGGCCCTCAACTTCCGGCAAAAGCATCGTCACTCCGTTGGGTTGATTGACCCTGATGTTGCAACTGGATGGATTGATCCCAAAGTTTTGGTTACTGCCCCCTTGTTGTGCCAACAAAGTCGGGGAACCTCTGAAATTAAAGGGACTATCACCGCCTAATCCGGTCACCTCAAAGCAAACGTCGTATAACTTACCAGGAGGAATATTGGTACCGTTACCGGGCAACACAAAATTAAAATCAAAGCCGAGGATACCATTGTCCGTATTTGTAAAATCAAATGGAGACGAGGCTTCGATAATGCCTTCCACATTTTCTATGCCGGTAAAGGTTAATATATTTTCGTTCCATTCTATTACGTGCTGTACTCTGGATATGTTCTCGAAATTATCGGAGGTTATACTCACGCAAAATTGTTCGTTCAGATTCCGAATAACATCTTCCTGGCATTCGGCCACCAATCTCAACCCGGTAGGTTCACATCTCCCGATATTCACCTGGCCGGGAACCGTAAATGAAGCGATGTCAATTTCTTCTTCTTGGTCATCATTAACGATTAATTCGATCTTGGTTGGATTGTTGGAGAAAGTGATGGGGGCAGTCGTTTCGCACTCTCCCACAACATCATAGCAAATTTCAAAAATCGGGGTGCCGTCTTCCACGGTGACCCCTTGATTGCTTATAATCCCAGGCGACAACCATTGTAGGGTAAAGTTACCTGGTTCCCCCAGACTCAGGGGATCCCCAAAACTTCCAGGGCCCAGGTTGTCAAGTTCTTCGGTATTCACATGGCTTACATATCGTAATTGATCGGGATTCCAGTTGATTGAAAATTGCATACCCAAAATATCCGTAAATCCTGAAACAGTATAGGAAACACAAACTTGCTCGTCTTCAAAGGCCGTTTTGGATTCGGCAATGATCTGAACAGGATCCACACAGGTAGAAACAACGCCATTTTCAAATCGCAAACCTGCATTCGCTTCAGGGCTGTTGCACGATGTTTTCTTGATGGCTTTTGGCAAAAAGTCTCCTCCGGGGACAAAGGTTGTATCTCTGGGAATATATACCTGAGTACTGGCACCAAACCTTCCTTTGGCCCGAAAACAAAGGCTAAAGATACGGATATCATCATCGAGGGTTTCTTCTTCATCACAAGAAAGGTCATCCCAGTTTAAGTAGATTACGCCTTCCGCGACTCCGTCAGTATTAAAATCAGACTCGTCCAGGGTTGGTAATTCACCCGTATTGATATTATCAACTCTTACGAATTCAATAACATCCGGATTCCAGGAGAAAAAGGTTTCTATTTTGTTTATGGTTGTCCAGTCATCCGTTGTCACATCTACACAAAATTCGTCGTTCGTACAGGGTGTGGAATCCGGTGTTAGGGTTAAGGTAACCGCTTGTGTAAATTGAGCGAAGGAAAATAGTGGGAAAAGCCCGAATAACAATAGGGCGATCAAGGATCTTTTCATCGAAATGAAGTATTTGGGATATGCTTGTGTAAAAATCATGGTCAATTTCTCTTTGATTAGATAGTCTGCTAAATAAAATGAAGGCAATTAAACTCGGACAGCATCAACGATCCAGGGAAAATGTAATATTCAACTCATGGGTACTTCCTCCAGTTGGTCCGAATGAACTAAAGGAATAATCAAACCCGTAGCCAATTTTCAAGGCATTTTCAATACTTTGAATATCTCCCAGGAAAACACCCGTTTCCAGGTGTACGGTTTTACTGGAAGATACACCGGTACCAACCCAAAGACTGGTCGGCAACTGATAACGCAAATTCAGATCGACATTTACGGGTGCATTATTAACGTATTTGACCCAAAGAGAAGGTTCCAGAAAACTACCATTATCAAAAAACTTATACAGCCCTACCATTCCGTAAAAATGGCGGACTCTTTGCAGGGAATAATCATCATTGTCGGTTGTGTAGGTTAAATCCAGGCCAATTACTTGTGGAACGGAAATTCCCGCGTATACATAATTTTCGCTAAACCGGCCTACCGCAGTATAGAAGAAGGCTCCGAAGCCTACGTCTGGAAAGAATTGCGACTGATCCATCTCTCCGATGGCATCTCCTGACTGACGAAAATTCAATTCTGTGCCGTTTATGCGGTGTTGTACCACACCACCACTTAAACCGATCGAAAGGCCACTATATTCCGGATCACCGGATATTACACCGCCAATTCTCCCGTAGATCCCGGTAAATCCGGTAGGCCCCGTTTGATCATTGATCAATTGACCGCCTGCTAAAAGAGAAAAACCGCTGTTCCTTTGCAGATAGGTTCCCCGCAGGGTAGCCGTTGTGGGCCCATTCGTTAATCCAACCCATTGAGAACGATAACTAGCCCCAAAACTGACATTTCGGCCATAAGCGAAAAAATCGCTATCGGGAGCTGCTGGATTGAGAATGCTTATATTTTCGCGATACTGAGTGAAAAGGGATAATTGCTGACTCCAGGAGTTGAATGAAAGACACAGCAATATCATTAAGACTGGAATGATACGAATACTAGTCATGGGATATGTTTTTGAGATCGTGATGTAGAACACTTCTAAGCTCTTCAATTTTGATTAAACAATTTGTTATAGCGACGACCAACGCACGGCAGAATGATCTGATGAGGTGCAGTTAGGTCGAATGTAACCTCTCCTAAATAAAATAAGCGCTCCAATGAAACCCGAATACAGTTTCATTTGGAAAAGGCTTAGTATTAACTTGGTGTAGTCTTAATTCCTAAAGCAGAATCTTATCGATTTTAGCGTGTGATAATTCCTGGGTATTCTGCTTTCTATGGTGTTCAAAATGAGTAGTCTGATATTACTGAACTGATTGATTATTTTGTTTTGCTCCCCAAACTTACGCGTTCAGCATTAATTTAAATTTTGGCCAAATTTAGTGCTTTAGTCTGTAATGACTACACTATATGAATAAGAATTTTAAAAAATTATTTTACTTCAACCGGAAAAAACTTGGCTTGTAACTGCCTGTTCTTCATTTAATACATTGAAAACAAATATTTTAGAACGCAAACCCATTCTATTCATGAAAATGTAGTGGTAAAATTAAAGAATAGCACTGATCAAAATACGGTAATCATCGTAGTGTGCATCTTTAGTTTTCATTTCCAGCAAATCAAGTACAGGGTCATTGGCGTAAGCTTCTTCCAGGCTATCAATCGTCTCTTTCCGTCGAATTTCAATAAGCCCGTTTTCCAGTTGTTGTTTACGCCAGGAATAGGTTTTTATCATCTTTTGGTAAATGCGATTGAGCACTTCATCCTCGTCTTCTTCTGAAGCAGAGTGGATAATGGCTTCTCTGAACCCCTTATTGCTCCGGGACAACAATGCAGCACGTTCGATAATGTAAAAACCGGTTAGCGGTAAGCGCTCCTCCTCGGACAGAAGTTTACTATATAAAACCAGTTGCAGATCTTCTTCGTTTTTCAGCATCTGTTTTCTGTAAGTTAATCCCTTCCATTTCAAATCCAGGATTGCTCTTTCTTCTCCCCTTTTTAGAATCAGGTCCACCCTGCCTTTAATCGAGATGTCGGCAAATTTTCCTTTTACCTCCTTTTCAATGCTTTCAACATGCCAGTTGTTGTTCAATAAAAGATTGACCAAAGTCCAGGCTGCGAACTTGATCCGGTTGATAAAGTTGATTCGCTCTGCTTCGTGTCCGTACATCAACAAAATACTTCCTTCCTGCTGTAACAGGCTATAGGCTCTTTCTTCGATCCAGTTTTCAACGGTCTCCTTATCCCAATTGTGATCTACTTCTACCAGTAATTCTTCGAAGAAACGGTGAGCCAGATTTCCGCAGAGGGTAGATTGATCAACGACACTAAGGAGGGCGGAGGATTTGATCTTGCAATAATGTTTGAAAAACCACTTATAAGGATAATAGAACAGATCTTCCAGGCTGGTAGGAGTTTCTACTTCTCTGTTTTTGAATAGATCAGAGTGCCCCGGCAAGCGGAGGAAGGTCTTGTTTTCCCGGTTAAGATTTCCGAAGACAGGCTTTAATACGGGTTCCTTAAAAAACTTCGCAATATATTCCCGGTCGGCAACGGAATCGATATCCATTTCCCTAAAATCTACAAAGGCAGCTAACAAATTACCGTAATAAGGATGGGGGTTAATGGCTTGTCCGCCGTATTTATCGGGTATGCAAAGCACCATCTGCCGGCGAGTTTTAAGAAAAGGCTGCTTACGCTTCCAGTTCAATAGTTGATTTTGCCGGTCTGGGGTTTCGACTTCAATACCTTGTTCCGCAAAAAAGGCTAATTCTTCATCGTACCAACGGGAAAAATAATAGGTAGGATCTGCATCGACAAAATTCCACCACAAGACCTTGTCCATTGGTTGAATAATTCCATCAGCATGATTACAGGAATTAAAAGCCCCCAATTGTTGATTGACAATTTGGTTGCGTCCCGGTTCGTAAACGGTTCTTACGATCCTTTCGATTTCCAGAGGAGTTAGTCTTTCCTCGTTTGTGGTTTCCAGTAAAGCTTTGATATTGCCGGCCTGAATACTGAGCATACGCAAATTGACTTCTTCTTCACCTGAATCCCGAAAGGCTATCGTTGCCCAATGTTCAATAAATTCAAAGATCTCGATAACTTCTTTCTTCGGGGCACCTTGTTGTGCGTCATGCTGAGTACGCTCAAACCAAAAGCGGTACTGAAATCTGATATCTTTTAGATCCGGGTGCTCTGCCTCTTCCAATTCTCTGAAAAATTGGGTCACCATACCGTACCATCTATCACCCCGTATACCCGGCAATTGTGCGATATGCAGGGCTATTCTTTTGGCTAATTCATCATCGAGCGGTTTGAGTTGTAGAGATACAAATTCCAATAGTTTATAGGGATCTATTGGTTGCCATAAAAACAGAGGCGCCAGTTTCAATATCTGCAGGGAGGGTTTCGCATAGGAAGAAGTCTCAATTCCCAATGCGGGCAAGCCTTCCTGAATAAATGCATTATCAAGCGCATTACAAGCATTCCCGAGTAAAAACCCAGGGCGGTAGGAAGGGTTATTCTTCAATAGGTTAGCTATAAAAGAAGCCATTAATGACTCATTAGGACCTCGAAAGACCATTAATGAACCATCCTGCTGAAAAGGCTTTTTGAAAGGTTGTCTTTGAAGATTATTCTGAAAATGCCCTAGGTCGTTATTCAAAGCATTGGCTTTTTCATTGAGTGGTATGAGAGCAACACCTTTTTCTTCCAATATGTTGAATAAACGAAGGATTGGAACTTGGAACAGGTGCTTTGGCCCTATATAATAGAGTTTTTCTATTGGAATAGAGTATCGGTGAAGATTTTTGAGCAGATAGGCCAAATGTTTGTCGTACACCCAAAAGGCACCGGCTTTGTGATTAAAAAAGTTTTCAATTTGGGACAATGCTGCAATTCTTTCCGGAGTTTTTTTTGTTGTTAGTAGATCCAGGCCGGCAAGTACAAGTTCATCCCGCCGGCCGAGCAATTCCATTGACACGGCGTATTGATCGGCTTTAAAAGATCGGGTGTAAAAGGGAGGAGTTTCTGCGGCATTAATATGTTTGATCAGAGCTTGTCGGTATTGTTCAAGACGCAGGTATTCCACTCCGCTGGATGGTTTTGGCAACCCTAACAAGGTAGAAAGAAAATGAACGAGTTTTTGGGGCCCAAAATAATGCACCCCGAAACTGGATTCAGTTGCCGCAGGCATACAATTATCATCGAGGGCATTGCCAAAATAAATTGTCATGCAACAATTATCTTTTATTTTCCCAATAAATACAAAGATTTGCACGTATTTTTTGTTTGATTTATCGTTTTTTTGTTTTTTATCAAACAAAACATACACGTCTTATAATTTCTAGACTTTTGACGCTAGACTCTAGAAGTTAGACTTAAAATTACAACTAATTGACAATCAGGGATAAACTATTTATTCTGAAAAATTGATATCCATCGAATATCAGCGTTTTGTTGTCTAAAAT
>CAZHNG010000135.1:0-16467 GCA_964533785.1 uncultured Saprospiraceae bacterium
CGCCATTACTGGCACAGTAGGCGGGTTTCAAAATACATAAGTTTCCCTTAACCTGACGGCTATGATCGGGCAGGCAGGTATTGACCTATGTGTTTTATAAATTCTGTCATCTCTAATTCTTTTAACTTATTAGACAGCCCCTACTGCACGCCATTCTACAATAATACAAGTATTGACGCCCCCGATCCATGACCATTATCACCTCTAGGATTGATTTATACCACGGTCATGATTATTATCATAAAGGCTATTCGATAAAAATCACGCCTAATTTTTCCCGTCTTCCGTAAATTACCCCAAAAGAAAAATAATATGCCAAGACCAAAAACAAAAAAAGAATTGCTCGAATTGAGCCAAAAAAATTTTCAAAAACTGAACGATTTTGTCGCCACCTTTTCGGAGTCAGAAAAAAAGGCAACTTTTCCCGAAGGATACCTGAACCGGAATATCAGAGACGTGCTGGCGCATTTACACCACTGGCACCTGATGTTTTTAGAATGGTATAAAATCGGGATGGGAGGAGCCAAGCCCGACATGCCGGCTAAAGGCTATACCTGGAAAACCGTGCCCGAGTTGAACAAAGTCATTCAGCAAAAATATAGTGATATGCCGTTGCAAGAAGTTCGTCAATTATTGAATGACTCCTACCAACAAGTACAAAAGCTCATCAAAAAACACAGCGATGAAGAGTTGTTTGGAAAAAAGCGGTACAAGTGGACGGGGGGGCACATCACTCGGGGCTTATCTGATATCAGCCACTTCCAGCCATTATGATTGGGCGCATAAATTAATCAAAAAGTGTAAGAAAGAACAATTGATTAAAAACAAATAATATCATCAGCATGCTTGGGTGCAAATATTTTTTGTCTTACGTCATTTTACTATCCATCGTTGCCTGCAATAAGGATAGTGATTTAGGCGATTACAGCGGTATTGAAATGGTGTAAGAAAGCAGTCTTGCTGACCATCAATTCAATACGGAATTGATGGATAAGGTAGAAGAACGAATCAGGGGTGAGGATTTTGGAAAAATTACCAGCCTGATCCTTCTCCATGAGCGGGCATTGATCTACGAGAAATATTTCGGGAACCGGGATCGGCATGATCTGCACTACATCGCCTCGGATACTAAAAGCATCACTTCCTTATTATTTGGAATTGCCCGGGATCAGGGCCATATTAAATCACTAGGTGAAAAAGTCCTTTCTATTTTTTCGGATATTGATATTCAGCACCCGGATGATAGAAAATCGGCTATTTCAATTGAGCATTTATTAACGATGACGGCCGGTTTTGAATGGGACGAATGGATCCCTTATGCTGATCCTGCAAACTCGAATACCCAATTAAAAGCTTCCGAAGATTGGGTTGCTTATACCTTAAATCAACGAATGGCGGATGCTCCGGGAGAAAAATTCGTCTACAACAGTGGGGCATTGATCTTACTTGGGGAAATCGTCAAGCGGAAAACGAACCAAAGCGTTATAGAATTTGCAGTTGAAAACTTATTCAAGCCACTTAAAATCAACGATTTTGAATGGACTACAAAAAATGGAGTAACCCATTGTGGAGGAGGGTTACAATTGAGGCCCATTGATATGGCCAAAATAGGATACCTGGTATTGCAAAATGGAAAATGGGGGAACCAGTCCGTTGTTTCGGAGGACTGGATAGACCGTTCTTTCCAAAAGAAGACTGCGGCCACTTTTCGCTTTAACTACGGTTATCAATGGTGGAATTTCGAACCTGCGCTTGATATTCTTGATGACATTGGGCATGCCAGCGGTCACGGGGATCAATATATTTTTATGATCAGAGACCTGGATATGGTCATTGTGATGACGGGCGAAAACTATGAAGGGGAAATAAAACATACAGCTTATGATCTTCTTTTCGAAATATTAAAAACTAATCCAGACTATCAATCAAAAGTTTTTGAAAAATACGCCTGGATCAGTGAAATTCAAGTGGAGGACTATGATTATGCGGACATTGAATATATGAATATCGCTTATGAACTGATTAGTTATGGCGGTTATCGTCAGGCTATCGAGGTGCTGGATAAACTGCCAAAAGAAAGCAATGCTACTAATTGGTTTTACCTCTTTCTGTATGGTAAAGCTTATTACCATATAAATGATGAAGAAAAAACTATTGATTATTTAAATAAACATTTAGAGCATAACCCTGAAAACTCTCTACATGAACAGGCTTATGCTGATTGGGCAATGGAAATGTTACAGGATTTAAATTGAAGCATGCAAAACAAAATGCCATGAATAATAAACACGAATGGAAAAAAGCGGAAAAGGCTATTTATATGCCCAAACGCAAGCCGGAAAAAGTGGTTATTCCTAAGTTTAAGTTTTTTACCATTGAGGGAGAAGGCAATCCCAATGATGAATTCTTCGGCGAATACATCGGAGTTTTATATTCCCTTTCCTATGTGGTAAGAATGAGTCACAAAAAGGGGATGGCTCCTGATGGGTATTACGAGTATACCGTTTATCCATTGGAAGGGGTTTGGGATCTTAAGGCGGCAGCTAAAAAAGGGGGAGGAAAAAAGTTTAGTAAAGACGATCTGGTTTTTACCTTAATGATGCGCCAGCCCGATTTTGTGGATGCTCATTTTGCCGCCAAGATCATTGAATGGACGAAGGAAAACAAGCCCCATGAGTTATTAGACCAGGTCAAATTTGAAGAGCTGGAAGAAGGGCCTTGTGTACAAATGTTACACGTAGGGCCCTATGATGATGAACCCCAAAGTTTTCAGGTGATGGAAGCGTTTGCGCAAGAGCAAAACTTGAAACGGAAATCGAAAATACACCGGGAAATCTATTTGTCGGATGCCAGGCGAACGGCTCCGGAAAAATTGAAGACCGTTTTGCGGTTTCAGGTAGCTTGATTTTTAAATTATGGAAGAAATATTAAAGAAGATACGCGATATCCTCAACGCAAATGTTGACGAAAAGACGCAAAAGAATGCCGAGCGTTTTTTCAAAGAAGAGATCAGGTTTTACGGTGTGAAAACCGCTACCGTTCATAAGATTGCTAAAGAAAGCTTTAAGACGGCCCAAGATTGGTCAAAAGCAGAAGTTTTTGCGGTATGCGAGCAACTTTGGCAATCCGGAATAATAGAAGAATCTTTTATTGCTTGTAATTGGTCTTATTACCTCAAGAAAGATTATGAACCAGCAGATTTTGTCATTTTTGAAAAGTGGGTGGATCATTATGTAAGCAATTGGGCTTCGTGCGATACTTTATGCAATCATACGCTCTCCGCTTTTCTGGAAATGTACCCGGAATTTTTAAGGGAATTAAAGTCTTGGACAAAGTCGAAAAATCGGTGGAAACGCCGGGCTGCTGCGGTTGCATTAGTACCATCAGCCAGGAGAGGAAAATTTTTGAACGAAGTTTTGGCGATTGCCGATCAATTACTATTAGATAAAGATGACCTGGTACAAAAAGGCTACGGCTGGATGCTCAAAGAAGCCAGCAAAGTCTACCAGGATGAAATATACCATTACGTCATGCAGCACAAGGCTGTAATGCCGAGGACGGCATTGCGGTACGCAATAGAAAAGATGCCGGACCATTTACGGGCGGTGGCAATGGAAAAATAATGCGAACTATGGGATACTACATAGACTTAACCCAAATCAGCATCGACCAATACAAAAAGGTATTGAAGTCCGCTGATTTGTTACCTAGTTGGATGATTTTAAAAAATAACATCGATGAAAACCTGGAGGCCATCAAAAAACAGGGTATTCGGAATATTGAGGAGCTGAAAATTGCTTTGAAGACCAAGCAGAAAGTGCTGGAATTTGCGCAGCGATCCGGGTTGTCCGAACAATATTTAACTATCCTCAGAAGAGTGATCAACGGCTACCATCCTAAGCCTAATAAGATCAAAGATTTTCCAGGCATTCAAACCGAAATAGCCAAGAAGCTGGAATCCCTGGGCATCAAAAACACCCTTCAGTTGTACGACCATATTCTTACGGATACAAAAAGAAAAAAGTTATCTGACCAAACGGGTATTCAAAAAAGGGAAATTGAAAAACTGGCCCATCTAACCGACCTTTCCAGGATCAAATGGGTGAATCATACCTTTGCTAATGCCTTGCTGGAAGCGGGATTTGATTGTGTGGAGAAAGTAGCAAAGGCTGATCCCGATGACCTATTCCAGTCCGTCAAAAAGGTCAACCAAGAAAAGCAACTCTACAAAGGTCAGGTCGGGGTAAAGGACATGAAACGCTGCATAACAGCAGCCAAGGATCTAACATTGGATATTCAATACTGATCCCAGAAAATGCTTGCCCATGATCTTTATAAAATTACTCTCCAGCAGCTTTAGTAAGGTGATGGAATGGGTTTGATGGTATTATTCAAGATGCTGTATTTCCTTCTTTTGTCAGGATGTCGATCAATTCAGCACATCCGCCTTTTTTGATGAAGTCGGAATGCTCCTCGATGGTGTCAAAATTCCGGCCGGTAATTTTTTGACATTCCATTTCTGACCGGGTGACCTCATTAAAGGCTTTAATTAGTTTTTCAGCTTCCGGGTTTTTGAAAAAAGGAGGATTCTCGCCTGGATGTGTCTTACACCATTCAAGTGCTTTCATCCAAATGGCGGCGGCTAGAGCCCCACAGCCTTTGCCACTTAAACCCAATCCTCCGGCGAATCCGGCAACCATAACGGTTTCTTCGTCGGTGGCTCCCATTCTTCTCGCAACTTCGGAGGCGCAGTTCATCGGTTTTTCAGGTAGATCAACGGGAATGTCTGCAAATCCTTCTTTTCCAGCTTGAATGGCTTTGGGGGCCCATTCTTCAGCTAGGTTGAAACATAAGCTGTTTTCCATCCCCTTGATCATGGTTTGCAGCATGAATTTTACCATCCCGAAAAAACTTCGCATGTTAACTCCCGTGATTGCTCTGCAATTAACGGTATTGGTTTGGTTTAAAAAGGAGTCAACAACATGCTGGGTAGCAATTAATGCCAAGGCTTTGGCTTGATCGGTATCCTCAAACCTTTGGTAAGATTCCGCTCCGACGGCCAAGGTGGCCCCCCAAAGCATACCGCATTGATGGCCGTGTCTCAAAATGCCCCCAGCTAAAGGATCCACGGCGCGTTCATGGGCGTCCCTCGGATGTCCAAATTCTCGATTCAGAATGTGGGCAAATGTTTGGGCGCAAGTACCGCATTTTTTAAATACTGCTTTTGTATCGTTTGGTTGGTTCGGTGTGTTTTCCATCTTTCTAAGGTTTGGTTTTACTGCGTCATTTTAAAAAGGATGAGATTTCGATTAGTTATTGTGAAGACGGACTATGATGTTTCATGACTTCGTAGTCGCATTCTTTGATATTAAATCAGGTTATTGTGGACACTGACCGGTCAGAGACCGGATGATATTCCTGCCAAGTCTGGAGACTTGACAGATCGGTCGTTTGTTTTCCATTTTTATAGGTTTTAAACTTTGTACGAAAATATGCTTCCGGTCATTTTTCTTACTTAGCTTTTGGCTGCACCTCCATGATCCCCAATATATTGCCTTCCGTATCCTTACAAACTGCGATATAGCCGACGTTAGGAATAGGTGCCTTGGGTTCAATAATAGTCCCTCCCAGCTTTTTCAATTTGTCAAGGGATTTATCGATGGAATCGACCTGAATAAAATTGGTGATGCCTTGCCATTGCTTCTCCCGTTTGGCCATTCCTCCACCTATACCTTTTTCACCGTTGGCGGTATGCGTTTCAATTAGATAGTACTCATCTTCGCTAAATGGAAATTTCTCGATCTTCCAGCCGAATAGCTCTTCGTAAAAATGCTTGGCGCGCTTCACATCATTTGCAGCAATATCGAAATGAATGATTGAAGCCATTTTCTTTTTCTTACAAAGAAAAGCCGGTACAATTTAATAGGGTGTGACTTCTATCAAATAGAAGGATGATTTATTGCTAATAAGGAAGAGCGCAGATGACTCCTGCCGGCCATACCATAGCCGTCCACGTGGCGGGCCCTACGTGACGGAGCAAACTAATCCTTTTAAAAGACATAATATCTCTATGCACTGCATGTTCTCTATGGTTCCAAAAAATTGAAAGACGAAGTCTCAAAATCTAAAAATCAGCTCCCCCACTCCTCATGGGGATAACCTTCTCGCCGATTTTGAAAAGACAAGATCTTCGGATTCTGGATCACCCCATCCTGAATTTCAATAGCCCGCTTAATGGTAAGGCTCTTTTCCCAACGCTCCGGACCGCTCATTACAATCGGCAAATACGGGATCAGACTTTTAGAAATTTCCCAGGAGGCACTGTTCCAAAGATAGGAAGGCGTATGATCGACCGCATAATAATGAGCCTGTCCTACTTTAAACATTGGATGTTCGAACGTAGTGGGTTTGGCAAAGGAGAAGCCCATGCCTTCATCACAACTGATGTCTACAATGAGACAGCCGCGTTTCAACCGGTCAATTTGATCTTCCTTGACAAACATTAAAGGATGGTCGGTATCCTGCAAAATACCATTGACAATAATATCGGCCTCTGCCAACTCTTCAATGAAAGGCAAAGAATGCCGGTCAGGATGGAAAGAAATTAGTTCACCTCTTTCATCCTCATCAAAGTGATGATATTCTAATCCGGAGAATTGGCCGGCAACCGGAACGTAATGCCGTGGGATAAAAATAGTAATATCATGTATGCCCATGCTCTTTAGAGCAGTTACGGCACCTCTACTCACTGAACCAAAGCTGATCACGACTGCTTTGCGTTGGGGACCGTAATTCCCGTCGATACCCATTAACCCCAGCGCATGTAGAACCCCAGCATAGCCAGCTATTTCGTTGTTCCTGTGAAAAATATGCATTTGCCATTCACCGTATTCACCCCACTGATGCATAGCCTCCCAGGCAATTAAGGTTAACTTCCGGTCAATAGCGATCTGCGTGATCTCACGCTGCTGGACACAATGCGGCCACCCCCATAAAATACTGTTCTCCTTCATCTGCCGAAAATCAGCCGCTACTGGCTTGGGCAATAAAGCAATATCGCATTCCTGAAAAAGTGCTTCCCGTTCGAGTACGCCTCCGGTTTGACTTTCAATTTCTTTATCCTCTATCCCAAACCGCAACCCATACCCTTTTTCAAAGAACAGGTTTTTACGGATCGGTTCTTCTATCCATTCAAATTGACCGGGATGAATAGGGACCCGCTTTTCGTACTTTTTGGTGGAATTACCGAAAACGCCGACTTTTAGTAGGTTCATGTTTGTTGGTTTTAGACGCTAGACACTAGATGTATTGGCTTTTAAACTTGGGGCGATTCTATTTAAGCTTTAAGTGGTTATAGGGTTATTAAGTGGTTATAGGGTTATTAAGTGGTTATAGGGTTATAAAGTTATAAAGTTATTTGGGGATAAAAATTGGGAGTGTTTTGTATAACCCCATAACCATAGCCCCCAAGCTATTAAATCGAATAAAACTACCCCTAAGTTAAAGAGGCACTAGAAGGAATCAACCCTTCTTCGCTCTTCAAGCCACAAATTAAAAAAAACTAAATTTTATCATACGTTCGAAAGACAAACGAATCTGAATCAACAGCACAACCATGATAACTTCTGCTAGGAAGTTATTGACGAAAAACTTCGCGCCGATACCGCGCTAGGCAGGTTTCAACAAAAAATTTTGAAAAACGAAGTCTTGAAAATTCCTTCCCTCTCAATCCTCCACTTCAAAACTCCTCTTGACCATCTCTATTCCATTCACAATTATAACCAAATGGTGCGTACCTGGATAATGCTTACGCGTGGTCATATCCGCAAAACTTTGTCTTTTTTTGATTTTTTCTAACTTTTTGGGAGGAAAAACTTTTTCTGAAAGTTGAAATATTTTACGGGAATACTTGCCATTAGCTTTTTGGTAGTCAATACCATATTCCAAACGAAGCTTTGCTGCTTGAGCGGTATCCAGTGAAACAGCAAAAGAAAATTCAAGTTTATCACCGATTTGGACCGAATCGGAGGATAAGGTCAGGTTTTGGATGCGTACCGTATCAGGAGGTGAAAAACCGAAAAGAATCATCGCTTCAGGATATCCTTTCTTGAGTAAAGAACGGCAGGCATGTTTGATCAAGCGATCGGTGTTTTCATTTTTTCCGTACCACTCTTTTGCCAGACGAAGGACCAGGTCGGGATGGTCTTTGGAAATGTCATTTAAATTATTGGCTACGCTCCGTCGTACGGTTTCCGAAGGATCATTTTTTAATAATTCCAGAACAAGGAAAATAGGGGAGGGATCCTTTTTTAACGAAGGAATGCCCATGCCCCAGGGTAATCGCGGGCGATATCCTTCCGATGCTAATCGTCTCACCTGTTCGCTGGGATGTTTGGCCCAGTCTAGCATCTGTTGATGCATTTCCGCCGGGTATTTTTTAAGAAAAGGCCTTACGGCAAATTCGCAACTGATTAACTGGGTGATTTCTTCCATGGCCTTGATCGAAGTATGTAAATGATCCAGACCAAATACGGCTACGTAATCAGCAAGGGAGATGTAGGCAAAGCTTTGATTGCCATCAATAGGGTTTTGCCGGAACGATTTTGCTAGCTGCACCACTATTGCTACTGCTTTGTCGTAATCTTTCGGCAGGAAATCCTGCATGGTGATAGCGGTATGCCGCATCCGTTCTTTTAACGTCCGGTCCTCCCAGGCTTCGTCAAAGGTCTTTTTGAGAAAACCTTTTTTGTCCAAACCAGGTGCATGCCGTTCAAACACCTCTAAAAAGTGTTCGAAGAAAGTTTTGTTGTAAAAGTTTTTTAGTAATTCCGCCATTAGGAAAGTCTATTCAATTATGTTTTTTATACAAAACGCCAATTGCTACTGCCATGATCATTGAAGCCGGAAAAGCGGACCCAATTCCAAAAGGAGCAATGGCTAACAGGAAAATGATGGCACCCACCCCCGCTGATAAAAATAGTTTTTTATCGTAAAAAAGGCCCAATGAGATTTAGGTGTTCGCCTAAATTAGTGGTATAGCTTACAATAAAACGGTGACATAAATCAGCGGGGATTATGATTCATCTTACAGTTACGGTGGGGAATAGTCGTATCTTTATGATAAATAATGCAAAACTCATATTATGACAAAGGGGGAATCTTTTCTTGCCGAACTCAAAAGAGAGGCTGTAACTACCCGCAAGTTTCTGGAGATCGTACCAATGGACAAAGCGGAGTGGAAACCTCACGAAAAAAGTATGACTTTAGGACGTTTGGCTGTTCACGTGGCCGAGATTCCCAATTGGATAAAAACCACTCTTAATCAGGACGAACTGGATTTCGAAACTTCCAACTTTAAACCCAATGAAGCTAAGAATAATGAAGATCTGCTGAACCTGTTCAATACCAAGTTAGCAGAAGTAGAGGTGATTTTGAAAGACTATCCCGACGAGAAAATGAGCGATACCTGGGTGATGCGATCGGGAGAGACGATCTATTCCAGTGAACCGAGGGAAGATGTCGTCCGGTTTTGGGGATTGAATCATTTGTACCATCACCGCGCACAGTTAGGCGTTTATTTGAGGTTATTGGATGTTCCTATTCCTGGTACTTACGGACCTTCAGCTGATGCCAATTAAAAAGAGCCGGCACGTGGGCCGACTCTCAAACTACCAATATGTTAAGCCTGAATTTTAACCATACCTGTTAATCTCCCCCGCCATCCGTTTTAGGGCTCACCATCACCGGCATGTCGCCATCGGAAATGATGATCTTGGTGTTGGGAGATTTGGCGAGTTCCAGAAATGTCTCCAAAGATTTGAATTGCAGTACCTGTTGGTCCAGCCCTTGGGAGATGATGTTCTGGGCGTCGCGAATACCTTCTGCTTCAATGCGTTTGCGTTCTGCTTCCCGCTTGGCTTCCTGCAAGACGAACTCCATGCGCAATGCTTGTTGTTCAGCTTGTAGTTTTTCCTCAATGGCGCGGGCAAGGTTCCGCGGTAATTGAATACTCTTGATCAGTACTGCTTCGATCACTACCCCTCTGCCTTTTAGTAATTTGGTCATTTGTTCCTGGATCGCGAGCTCAATCGTACCCCTTTCTCCGGTGTGCATATCTTTGGCGAAGAAACGGGAAGTTACATCCGCTACTGCTGATCTAAATACCGGCAAGATGACATTCCGTTCGTAGTCTTGACCGACACTACGGAGCAGGTCCGGTGCCTCCTTCGGGATAACACTGTACAGGATCGAAATCTCTGCGCCAATGTTAAGCCCTTCCTTGGATGGTAGACTGAGTGCAACTTCGAGGTTTTCGGTTTGAACAGGAACTTTTACCATCGTAGTTGTCAATGGATTAAATAATTTCAATCCTTCTGTATGGGGACGGTCAGAATATTTTCCAAACGTCCGTTTAACACCTACTTCACCTTGACGGATGACCGCACAACTGGTTAGGGATACCACCAACAGAAACAGCAATAAATATTTTAAATCCTTCATAATAACTATTTTTGTGGTTAGGAAATGCAATTTTCTCAATGAAGTAAATACTGTTTCATAATTTTCAGTGGGTTTATGTTTTTTTGATAAAAGAGAGTGCCAGCAGCAAACCGTTGATACCAGCTACTCTCCGAGTGAAGAAAACTCTCACTATGATGTTGTTGCTAAAATTATTGCCCATTTACTTTTAAGCTATCCTTTAGTTCTCGTTTAGCCTTTCGGCCATTCATTTTTTTGGGAGCATCTCTTCTGTACTCCATTGCTCCGAACACCATATGCTCCAGCATGTATATGATCTTATTGTAAAAATTCTCTTCTTTGTGTTCAAGGTCGGTTAACCTGGGAAGATGCTGTGCGAAGTAGATCGTATTGTTCGCCGTTTCGACCAGGGTGCTTGCCAGGGTGCGCGGATAGGGGAAATTGGGTTTGATCGTCAAAATAATGTCTGCAATTTTCAAACACAATAGCTTGTAGGATAAAAAGAAACCGTCCTTGTTTTCCTCGTCGACCGACTTGGTGTGATAACCTTTTGTACCCTCTGCCACAACAATTCTGTGCAAAATATCTTCGTCCACAAAGTCTATAGACGTATTGCGATTGGCAGTATCTACGATGATGCGGATGGCGATTTTCAACCTTCTTACCGGGTCTTCGATATTCATCGTATTGAAATCCACCCTGAATTTCATCCACTCCCAATACCAATTCAGCAAATAGACAAAAAGCAAGTGCTTATTTTCGAAATAACGGTATATGGACGCTTCCGTTGACTTTATTCGCCGTGCCAGTTTTCCAAAGGAAAATTGTTCGAACCCTATTTCATCGATAAGGACAATACTATTCTGTACGATCTTACGTCCCAGTTTTGTCGCCTGCGGATCCCTCAGATAGAGTTTTTCATTGATGGTTAAATTAACGCTAATGCTACCCATGGTTAAAAATTTTATCAACTCAAATTATGCTGCGTACATCTCATGTCTTTCTGATGCGCCGTAGTAAGCTTTGATCAAAGCCCTCAATTGCCGCTTGGCCATATATATCCTGCTTTTGACCGTGCCAAGTGGAATATTCAACTCTGTGGCGATCTCATCGTATTTGTATCCCTGATAAGCCAGAATAAAGGGGACTTTGTAAAAATCCTCCAATTTATTGATCAATGATCGAAGTTCTTCGTAGTCTACAATTATTGCACCGTCATTGGTTACGGAATTATTCAGTGATTCAAGCAGGTAATTATTGGCACTGCCGTCCTGAAAGGTCTGTCTAATTCGCTTTCTCCGGTACGCGTTAATGAAAATATTGCGCATGATCGTGATCAACCAGCCCTTCAGATTCGTATTGGGTTTGAACTGATGGGAATTCTTGATAGCCCGGTATGCCGTTTCCTGGTAAAGGTCATCGGCTTCTACTTTATCTTTGGTTAGTTTTAAAGCGAATTCAAATAAATTTTTCTCCAACTTACCTATCTCTTTCGTTATTTCTATGGCTGTCATATTTCAGCAGTTTTATTTTTGTTAATTATGTTCATGCTAGGCATTAACCTGAATGAATGGTTAGTGATAGCAAAAGTGTTTCAGCGTTTCATCACTGCCTTCGTAACCTAGCTGGATGCTTTTTTCTAAATCTTCACATGCAGCCCAGCGGTTAAAGGTGAAAAGTTGGACTAATCCTCTGTTGAAGTACAAACTGGCGTCATCAGGCGTTAATCTAATGGCCCTGCTGTAATCTTCAACTGCGCTTTGAAAATCGTCACGAAGAAAATGGATATTTCCTCTGAAATTAAGAAGAATGGGGGGGTGGCCCGAGACATTGTCAAACACTTTAGCCAGATCCCGTAAAGCACCATTCCAATCTCCTTTCAGCTTTTTATCAATACTGCTTCCCAGATTAGAGCGCAATTCGGCAGATTCGTATTCTTCAATAAGATCTTTGTACCGTTCAGGCTGAAAAGCAATCAACTTCAATCGATTAAATCTATTATTTGGATTCAATAAATCACTTACATAGGGATTAAGCCTGCGAGCATAAACGAGATCTTTTTTCGCTTCTTCATGTCGGCCCAGCTTTGCCAGAAGTTTTGATCGGTGTAAATAGACTTCAACAAAGTATGGGTTTTCTGCTACCGCATTATCAAGAATTAATAAGGCTTGTTCAATATTGCCAAACCTCATCTCATTTTCGCTCTCTATAAAAAATTTAAAAATTCCATCAGCATGAATTTCAGGATTACTGAAATCGTCACTGTTAAAAACACTACCGTTACTGAATTGTCCATAAACAACAACACTCAGACTCAAAGCAAACACAAAAGCAAAGTGAATCTTCATATGATAGTTGTTTTATTTTCAAAGATAATAGTTTTACTATAATAACGCAAACTTGCAATTCTGGTTCAATTTTTTTGCTATGATCGTAAAAAAAAATACTTTTCAATATAACTATTTGATTGTCAATTTTTTATGTTTATGACTGATCCTCGGCCGCAAGAATTTCCATATAATTGGAAAAATTTTGCTTTTTATTCGGTGAAAAATATTCATCTTCGGCGCAGATTACAATAACAACAAGGAGTGAAGACGATAGTTGACTGATTTGATAGTGGTTGACTAAGAAATGATAGTAGTACAACTATTTTTTCGTGTAGTCATACAACCATTTTTTGAATCAACCGTTATTTGTATGTTTTTAATAATTTAATATGAAGGGAACTCAATTAGAAAAGATCACTTCGGTCCAGCGATTTTTCAATCTGCTGAGCCTGGATCAAAAGGATATCGTATACGTTTATGCTTACGCGATTTTTTCGGGATTGATCACGCTATCCTTACCACTCGGTATACAGGCAATCCTGGGATTGATAGCCGGAGGCGCCGTTTCAACCTCTCTTTTTATACTCATTGTAGTTGTAACGGTAGCTACGGCGCTAGATGGTATTTTAAAAATAATGCAAATAACGGTTACGGAAACGATCCAACGAAAGATCTTCATTCGCTCGGCTTTTGAATTCGCTTACCGGATCCCCCGTATCAAACTGGAAAACACCTTAAGGAACTATCCTCCGGAATTGGTGAATCGATTTTTTGATACCCTTACCTTGCAGAAAGGGATACCCAAATTATTAGTAGATTTTTCCTCCGCTGTTTTACAGATCTTTTTTGGGTTGATCTTAATATGTTTTTACCACCCGTTTTTCGTTTTTTTCAGTATATTATTAGTGGCAATTGTGGTTGTAATATTTGTTATTACCGGCCCGGGGGGCTTAAAGACCAGTTTGCGGGAAAGTAAATACAAATACGAAGTGGCCTATTGGTTGGAAGAAATTGCCAGAGCGATGGCTACTTTCAAACTTGGCGGAGGCCGGGATCATACCATCCGCAAAACGGATAAGTTGGTCAGTAGTTATCTGGATAGCCGGAAAGATCATTTTAAGATATTATTAACCCAAATTGGAAATATCGTTGGGTTTAAAACGATCATTACCGGTTCCCTGCTGGTTTTGGGGAGCCTTCTGGTCATCGATAACAGCATCAATATCGGCCAATTTGTCGCCGCCGAGATCATTATTCTACTTGTTTTGTCATCTGTGGAAAAACTGATCCTGAGTATGGAGACCATTTATGATGTGCTTACGGCCGTTGAAAAGATTGGGGCGGTTACTGATCTACCGCTCGACCGGGAAGAGGGGATGGACTTTGGCGAATTGGACAAGGGTACCAAAGGAATTAGAATAGGGCTCAATGCGGTATCTTTTCAATTCGAAGATTCTAAACGGCGGAGTTTAAGGAGCGTAGATTTGCAGGTTGGTGAAGGACAGAAAGTTTGCATCGCCGGATACAACGGAGCCGGGAAATCGACTTTGTTACAATGCATTATGGGATTTTACCAGAGCTTTGAGGGATCGATCACTTATAATGATATTCCTATAAGAAGCTTAGATTTGGTAAGTTTGAGAAGGCAGATCGGTGATTTTAGTGCTCACGAAGATATTTTCCGGGGGACTATCGTTGAAAATATTTGCCGTGGTCATTCCTACATATCTTTAGAAGATGTTATTGTGGCTGCCAAAAAAATACAGTTAGACCAATATATTAAAGAGTTACCGGATGGGTACCAAACGGCCTTGCAGCCGGGAGGGAAAAATATCCCTCGCAGCATCAGAACGAAAATACTGCTGACGCGTGCCATAGTTGCCAATCCTCGTCTGTTGTTGATGGAAGATATATACAGTTTAATGGAACAAAAAGACAGGAAATACATTTCTGAGTTTTTAACCAGTCCCGAAAGGGATTGGACATTGATCGCCGTTTCCAACGATCCCATCGTTGCACAAAACTGTGATCATGTGTATGTAATGAAAAATGGGGCTATCATTGCCGACGGTACCTACGAAAAGATCAAAAAAACCGAACATTTTGAACCTATTTTTAATCAAATTGGATAATTAATACAATACCATGCTGAATCTATCACGTAACAGTGTAAATAAAGAGATACCCGAGAAAGATTACGGTTCATTTGGTAAGGTAAATCTGGCACCGGCGCATAGAATGCTTATCAAGTGGCTCCTGGCACTTTTTGCGGTGGTCTTGATCATCATGTTTCTGCCTTGGCAACAAAATATCAGGGCTAAGGGACAGGTTACTATGCTCAATCCGGCTCAACGTCCGCAAACCATTCACGCAACTATTGCCGGAAGGATCGAACATTGGTACGTTCAGGAAGGAGAAACGGTGGAAGCAGGTGATACTATAGTTTACTTATCGGAAATCAAGACTGATTATTTCGACCCGGAAATCGTTAACCGCACCGCCTTGCAGGTTTCCGCTAAAGAAGGTTCTATTGTCTCCTATAACTTAAAAGCAAATGCCTTAGAAGAACAAATTCAGAACCTCAGGAGAGAACTTCAACTTAAAGAAGCTCAATTGGTCAATAAAATCGAACAGGACCGTCTTAAGATCATATCCGATAGTATCGACCTCATTCGAGCTAATATTGACCTGGAGATTGCCGTAAAACAATACGAGCGAACTAAAGTGCTCGAACAACAAGGAATAAAATCCCTCACTGAACTCGAACAGAAAAATTTGAAAATGCAGGCAGCCAGAGCGAAAATGGTGGCTACCGAGAACGAGTTAAATAGTAACCGTAATCAGATCATGAACACGAGATTGCAGCTTCGCAATCTTAAAAATGAATATGGTCAAAAAATAAACAAAGCTGCTTCTGACCGGTTTACTGCATTATCAAACAAATACGACGCGGAAGCCAGTACGGCCAAGCTCAGGATTCAACAGAGCAATTACGAACGCCGCAATCAATTCTATTACATTATCGCTCCGCAGGATGCGTTCGTCATGCAGGCGCTGAAACCCGGTATTGGAGAAACCATTAAAGAAGGAGATCCCATAGTGAGTATCATTCCTCAGAATTATAGGCTAGCGGTCGAGTTATACATAAAGCCAATGGATTTTCCTTTGATAAAGCTAGGACAAGAAGTACGCTTTTTATTCGATGGTTGGCCCGCTATCGTTTTCAGCGGCTGGCCGGGTCTGTCCTTTGGTACTTTTACCGGTGAAGTAGTGGCTATCGATAACAACACCAGCAAAGGTAGCAAATATCGCTTGCTCATAGCACCCAAGGAAGACGATAATAAGCCCTGGCCCGATTTATTAAGACCCGGATCGGGAGTTGAGGGTATTGCCCTGCTGAAAACCGTCCCGGTTTGGTACGAAATATGGCGGCAACTAAATGGTTTCCCGCCTGATTTCTATCAGGATGACGAAGTAGTTGAAGACCCTAAAATGAAAGCACCGATACAGTCCCTGAAATAGGGAAGAAGGGTAAGTATTAAGAAAGGATGAAAAATTTGCCGGCTACCCTCATCGGATACAATAAGGCCAAATGCGCTCATTGCCCATTGCTCATTGCTCATTGTTCATTGCCCATTGTTCATTGCTCATTGTTCAT
>CAZHNG010000136.1:0-16442 GCA_964533785.1 uncultured Saprospiraceae bacterium
GAAAGGGGAAATTTTACCTTGCCCTTTTATTTATAATTATTCATGCAACAAAGCCATTCGTAAAGAGAAATTTTAAATAATAAAAAGGCTCATTTGATAGCTTGATAAAGCACCTTCCAGAACTTATTTTTTAACTTGTATATTTTAGATAGGGGTTTAATTTGCGCATTAAACCGCAAATTAATAGGCGCCACATTAGAAAGTACGCTCCCGCAAAAATCAAAAAGCTTTTCTTCCCGGGCCGCATGGCACATCGCTTCGTAAGTCAGTAATTTGTAGGCGTCGTTATTCTGCCCCGCCTTAAGATCATTGCCCGAAAAAAGACTGTAACAGGTATCCCCGTCGTTGATCGTATAAACGAATGAGCACGGGGTTCCCGCACGGCGGTCGGTTGCATAATAAATATTCCTGGCCTGTCTTTCGACGAGAGCGGCTTCCAGGCGCACAAATTTTTCCAGGCTGATCATTGACGGAACTTTTTGGTGGATATTACTCTTAGTCAAAAGCTCATGCAGTACTGGTAGCGCAGGAACCGGGGCCAAGGTCAATTCTTCCCGGGCTTTCCGGATACTGCGCCGGATATGCCGGTTGAATTGTTGTAGTAATGCTTCCGGAGATTGCCCCCTGGTATCTACGAATTGCGAATAGTAGGTGGTTTGTTGATAACCTTTCCAATAAAAAGGCAGCCAATTTTGTACATTCGGGGTATAGATCTGACTGAAAAAAGGCACCCGGGGCAAGCCGTCGATCAGCGTATTCATGATCTTATGGTAAGCGGAATTCATTTTGTAATGAGAGGAGTTGACCGGCAAATCGAGGTAAACATCTAAAAAAGGGGTGAGTGGTGGGTGGATGATCATTTTAAAGCCCATCTTGCTTTGGTAGGTATACGGCAGGGCACCGGCGATTTCCCCATTTTTATGAAATGCGATGCTCACATCCCAGCCTTCCGCCCCACAAAGAATATCCAGCCACCAATACTGCGAAAAAATATTGATCTTATCTTTTTGCTCACAAAGCCGGACGTAGAGCGCTCTGCGTTCCGCCGGGGTTAACTGATGATTTATGTGCGGCATAGTAGGCATTATCCATCTAGACCATACAAAGGTAAACAAAGCATCAATAGTAGATGCATTGGAGTTGATAAAGCACCGCGGACCGGATGCAAGCGGTTGGCATATCCGGGATAATGTAGGCCTGGGACATAAGCGGCTGGCGATTTTCGATCTCAGCGATGCCGCTAAACAGCCATTATTGATCGAAGACCATGGCATCGTTTTCAATGGTGCGATTTACAATTACCGGGAACTCCGGCAAGAACTGGAAAAAAAAGGCTATTCCTTCTTTTCCCGTTCGGATACGGAAGTCATCCTGCAGGCATACCGGCACTGGGGCCCGGCTTGTGTCCATCGTTTCAACGGGCAATGGGCTTTTGCCGTTTACGACCCCTTGCGGAAAAAAATTTTTTGTTCGCGTGACCGCTTCGGGATTAAGCCTTTTTATTACGTGCAGTTCGGGCAAAAATTCTGTTTTGCTTCCGAGATAAAAGCATTTCGGGCTTTCGGGGAATGGCAACCTGAATTGAACAGGCCCCGCGCCTATGAGTTTTTGGCTTACGGCTATCATGATCATACCGAAGAAACTTTATTTGCAGGCGTTCGCCAATTGGGAAAAGGTAAGAACCTATGGCTGGATTTGAATACCGGACGGCTGCAGGTGGAGTCCTACTACGACTTGCGAAAGCAAATTCAGCTCAATCCGGATAAACCGGAAGTGGCAAAAGAAAAGTTTCTTGACTGCTTCAAAACAGCAATTGACCTGAGGCTTCGTGCGGACGTCGCGGTAGGCGCAAACCTATCGGGAGGTATTGACAGTTCGTCCATCGTCGGGCTAGCCAGCCAAAAACAACCGGACCTGAGCACATTTTCGGTTTGTTTTAAAGAAAAAAGCATCAATGAAGAGCTTTATGTGGATGCGGTCCTGCAGCAGCATCCGTTGGTTGCTCATAAAATACGGCCTGGCCTGGAGGAATTGCAAGCCTCCATCCGCAATGTGACCTGGTACAATGACGAACCCATTGCCTCCCTTAGCGTAGTAGCCCAGCATCTGCTGTTCCAGAAAGTATGGGAAGAAGGCATAAAATCAACACTGGGCGGTCAAGGAGCTGATGAGATCTTGGCCGGCTACGAAAAGTTTTACCTGCCGCTGCTCAAGCAAGCTATCCGGCGGAAAATCGGTGATTTTTTTACCTTATTGTACCAAATTCAGAAACTGCATCACATCAAGTTGTCCGACGCCTTAAACCGCTACTTTCTTTACGCCGGTAAAAACAAATCCCGGGCAAATACCTCTTATTGGAACCCGGATTTTGTTCCCGCAAAAGGGCAATTATTTCAGCGGCGCCCGGATCGAACGGTTTCTGATACTTCTCTCAACCTCTTATACGAAGTGGGACTGGCCACGCTTTTGCATTACGAGGACCGCAATGCGATGGCTTTTGGAGTAGAATCGCGGCTGCCTTTTTTGGATCACCATTTGGTGGAATATGCCCTCAGTTTACCGGATCATTTGAAAATTCATCAGGGCATCCGCAAATACATCTTAAGAGAAGCGATGAGGTCATACCTGCCGGAAAAAATCTACCACCGCTATGACAAAATCGGCTTTGCTGCTCCGGATGATCGTTTAACGCCGCACCTGTTGCCTCAGGTTGAAGATTTTGTAAACCGCCAAACCTCTATTTTTCATCCCCATTTCGAACTTAAAACAGCTTCTGCGGACCTCATCCGTAGGATCTATTTCTTCAAAGTATGGATGGAATTGTTTTTATAATTTCCTCCTGAGTTGCTGGAAGTAATAATACCATAACGGATAGTAATGCCAACGTTTAACGATTTTCCCATTAAAGCCATTTTTAAAAGTCTTGATCCCTTCGATCTCCGCCTCCTGTCCTTCCGGCATTTCGTACCCGCCTGCGTAGTATTTTTCAAAACCCCTTTGCCCAAAATAGACAAAACTGCGGTGGAATAAATACTTATTGGCCGTGCTGATCTTGCGTTTTTCCGCGGGATAAAAGCGGAAGGCAGAAGCATGATCCGTGCAAATGACGATCTTTTTTTCGTGATCGAGCAGGTACAAATGCGTGGAGAGTAGTTTTTGGTCTTCATAAAGGTTGCGGATCAAATAGTCTTTCTTGGTTGCAAAGAACCGCTCGTTGTATTGAAAAAGGCCGATCGCTTCGGCGTTTTGGTTGAAAAGGCCAAGAAAGGCTTTGGGGTCGGTCGTATTTTCTAGGGTAAAATCGTATTTTTTTGAAGCGGCAGTGATGTATTTTTTCGTCCGGGATTGATAAGTATCCAGGAGTTTGTCTTCCGGCAGGCTGATGTCGACCTCCATATCCAGTTGCGTAACCCGCTTCATGCCCAATACATTGCCGGTATCAGCAGTAAAGAGAAAAACCCGGTTAAGAGCAGTAAAGGCCCGGTCTGCAAACCAGGTCCAGGTCAGTATTTTTCTTTGCTCGACGATCATCAATAATTGCGCAATATTTTGTTAAACAACTCACCGTATTCACGAATGATGTTTTCATAACTGTACCGGGGAACGACTAGACTGCGAATCTCTGCGGGGTCGTATTGTTTATGAGTACGGTACAGGTTATGTAAAGCTTCTTGCAGGGCAGAAAGATCGTGTAAAGGAACCATCACGCCGGCCCTGCTGTCAAAAAAATCCTTGGGGCCATCGGTTGCGGTAGTAATAATGGGTTTGCCGCAAGCCATCGCTTCGATAAGCGTCATCCCAAATGTCTCGTAGTGACTAGCCGATACGTATACATCACAACTCCGCATTTGTTCCGCTACTTCCCCCAGGGTCATACTCCCCGGGAAAATCAGGTTGTTGTGCGTTAATCCTGCCTTTCGTGCCTGTCTTTTCAACTTCTTTTGGTCGGGTAAATGATCTCCGAGCAGCAGTTTTACTTTACCGGGAAAATTTTGGTTGAGACCGGCAAAGGCCTGGATCAATTCGGCGTAACCTTTAACTTTTGACGGAGCACCGATCGATAGAAATGTTACCGTTTCGCTCTTTTTTAAACTTTCTACGGGGTAAAATATTTCCGTATCCACACCATTCGGTATCAATTGTGCTTCAACCTGAAATTGATCTCCTAATTCGGAAGCTAATTTTTTACTCACCGCCGTGATCGCACCGGCCTCTTGATAACAACCACGCAGGTACGGTTTAAGCCATTGCGGGATCTTTTTTTCCGTAATAGCGCTGCTGTGCTCCGATAAAATATAAGGAATACGATGGCGATCCTTGATCCTTTGGGCGACCAGTGCGGCCAGGTAAGAATGCGCATGAATAAGGTCCGGCCGCTGCGTTAGCATAAGGTAACGTTCGAAAATCCGTACATAAGCAGCGATCCATTTTTTAAGTATCCAGGGATGCCGCTTGGGAAGGAAAAAGGTGTTGTAACGGTAAGTCAGTACCCCTTCCTCTTGCCTTTGGAATAATTCTTTAAAGGGGTACTTCCATTTCTCGGGGAAATCCCTCCAGTCAATCCCCGCAAACAGTATTTCAGACTCGAACCCTTTTTGGGCAAAAGCAGCAGCAAGCATGCGGAAGAGATTGCCGTCATTGGATCCCGGAAAGGCCCGGTACCAGGAAGGAATGGTCAGTATTTTCATGCGCGATCGATTTTGTTGAGCATTCCTATTCCGTATAATATCTTGACGTACCAGGCTAAGAAAAAGAGCTGTACATAATTTAGCGTATTGTCTTTCTTACGATCCCGGTTTTTCATGAACCGGATGAACCGGGGAGATGGGAAGAGAAAATGACGGAGGACCTGTGCGGTCCACTGCCGGGAATAAATTGATTTTGAGCTTTTTACCCAGTTCTCTTTGGTCCCCGTGCCCAGCCTGATGTATTTCCGAACAAAAGGTTTAAAAGGTTTAGAAGGATAATGCACTATTGCCTGCGGACAGTAGGCAAATTTGTAACCTGCTTTACAGGCTTTATGGCTCCAGGCAATGTCCGCGAGGGATCGCTGACCTTCCGGGAAGAGTCCCAGCTTATCGAATAAGGAGCTGCGCACCATGATGTGACCACCTGGAAGGGCTTCCAGTCGATCGAACTGTTCTGCATCGATGAATGAATACAAGTAATCGAAATATTCAAAGATGGAACGGGGCGTATTGAATTCAAATTCGATGGGGCCGATAACGATGTCGGCTCCCGCATTGATACATTCCAAATTACTTTCCAACCAGTTGGGGACGGGTATGCAACTGGAATCCAGCAGGGCGATAATTTTTCCCTGGGCTTGTTTGATGCCAGAATTGCGACAGGTATAAGGGCTTTTTACCTTTGTTTCCCGAAGAACTGTTACGTCATGCCGCCTGGCAACTTCAATGGAATCGTCATCAGAGCCATTGTCGACGACAATAATTTCCATCCTGGATAGTGGATAAGATTGTCTTTTCAGAGCCGATAGGCATTTATTCAATCTTTTGACCTGATTGTAATTTGGAACGACAACAGAAATCTCGATCATATCACCTGGCTTTTTTGTAGTATAAATCCGTTAAATGCTTTGCATTTTGGGTGATATCAAATTTTGATTCCATCAATAGTCTCGCGTTTTGCCCCCACTGATCATAGGTGGGTTGATCCATCCAGTAGAAAAATTCAATGGCTGCGGCCAATTGCTCTATGTTCTTTTCTTCCGCTAATATAGCAGTATTTTCATTCTTCGTGATATGAGGTATATCGCAGTGTTTGGTAGCGATGACGGGCATACCGGTGGCCTGAGCATCCATAAGTACGATCGGTGCCCCCCCTTCGCAGTCCCTGAGCGTAGAGTAACAACTGGGATGGATGAATACGTGGAAATTGGACATGAACGGATGCAGTGTATTGTAATCGATGAAGCTTTTGATCAATACTTTATCTTTAAGCGGTCTGTTTTTTTGTAAGTATTCAATTACACTTGCCTTATACGCCGGTTGACGATCATTTCCAACTATGGTCAAAGTCATATCCGGACAGCTGGAAAGGGCTCTTTCAAAGGCTTGGATGCTATATATCTGGCCTTTTTTTTCTGTAAAGGAAGCTATTTGTAGCAGGTTCAGTTGGCCTTTTTTTTTGGTTCTGGAAAAAGCCGGGATTTTAGCGGGTTCAACGCCCAGGGGGGCAACGGCAATTTTTTCAGCCGGGCATCCTTTTTTTCTTATAGTTTCCGCACCAAAAGGCCCTTCGCAAATGACCAGGTCAGCTCCTTTGAATATTTTTTGGTGGTAATTTTTCCATTTTTGATTTTGCAAAGGCAGGCTTTCGTAATCGTATCCGTAGAATGAGATGAAATAGGGTAGTTCCAGTTTCTTTGTCAAAGGCAGAAAATGATAGCCCGCAGAACCAAAATGTGCATGTACCAACTCAATTTTATGTTCTTTAATATACGAATGTAAAAATTTGAAATAATTACCAACGATAGTTTGTAGACCGTGGATCGCTATTTTTTGTAATAATTCCAGGGGGCGACTTTTATCCAGTTGAGAAGAAAAGTGCATAACCGAATCCAATGGCCATTGGCAGTAATGAAATTGGCCAGGAAAAAAATTGGTGTGTTTAAAATGTAATGCGCCGATGTGGATTTCGTTACCCTCCATATTTTTCAATAGGTTGAAAAGCCAGATCTCTGTTGGGCAAAGGTAGTCCAGGAACAGGTGTAAGCTTTTGGTTTTCTTCATATTTAGTTGTTCTTGTAGAATATATTTGGGTCTACTAGGACTGTTTTTCTTGGTGTGGAAAAGAGCGTAAAAGATGAAATACAAGTTGAAGTCTTCAATTTTTAAAATTATTTACGTAGAAAAAAGTTACTTAAAATTTTATATATTGAATAAATTTTTAGAGATTTTTCAAGAATGACTTCAAGTAATAATATACCTTTCAACAAGCCTTTATTATTAGGAAAAGAGCAGGAATACCTTCTTGATGCTATACACCAGAAATCCATGAGTGGTGGGGCCTACACAAAGAAATGCAATTCTTTGTTAAAAAAAAACGAATGTTAAAAGAGCTACTTTGACCACTTCCTGTACTCATGCTCTGGAGATGACGGCGCTTTTGTTCAATATCCGGGCTGGAGATGAAGTCATTATGCCATCCTACACCTTTGTATCAACCGCTAATGCTTTTGTTTTACGAGGGGCCACAATTGTATTTGTTGATATCAACCCGGAGACAATGAACATGGATGAAGGGCTCATCGAAAGAGCTGTTAATCCAAAAACCAAAGGTATTGTTCCGATGCACTATGCAGGCGTAAGTTGTGAAATGGATCGTATTTTAGAGATCGCTGCTCATTATGATCTATTTGTGGTGGAAGACGCCGCTCATGGTATTGGGGCCACTTACAAAGGAAAACCATTAGGTTCAATGGGGGATTTTGGAACATTTAGTTTTCACGAAACCAAAAATCTGCACTGCGGTGAAGGTGGCGCTTTATTGATCAATAATGAACAATATTTAGCTAAAGCAGAGATCATTGGTGAAAAGGGAACGAATCGCACTGCCTTTTTTCAAGGTGAAGTATCCAGGTATTCCTGGGTTGATCTTGGCTCTAGCTATTTGCCAAGTGAACTTAATGCAGCTTTTTTGCTCGCACAACTTGAGAGCGAGACAAAGATCACCCGTAAAAGGATAGAGCTTTGGCATACCTATTTTGATCTATTAAAACCCTTACAGGATAATAATTTGATTCAACTGCCCAAAGTACCACTCCACTGCCGGCATAATGGACATATCTTCTACCTAAAATGCAAGGATGCTTTTGAACGACGGCAACTGATTCAGTTTCTGAAAGAACGAGGTATCGAAGCGTTTTTTCATTATATACCTTTACACTCTTCTAAAGCAGGAAAAAAATTTGGATACTTTGCAGGGGAAGATGTCTTTACGACAAAAGAAAGTGAGCGGCTGTTGAGGTTGCCTATGTATTATTTGCTAAACAAGGAGGCAGTGATAAAAATATGTCAAATGATAGAAAAGTTCTATGAAAATATACCGTGATACAGAAGGAAAAATTTGGAGGGACCTGGTGAATGAAGATCCTTTCGCTACATTTTTCCAAACCCCGGATTGGTACCTGGTAGCTGAGAACTACGGAGCGATCGATTATCACTTCTGTTATATGCTGCAAATTGACCAGCAAGTTTATGCATTTCCGGTGGGGATCAAGAAGTATACAAAAGGGTGGGTGAAAAAACATATTTGCTCTCCTTTCGGAACATTTGGAGGAGTGATTGCTGAAAGCAAGGTCATCCCTTGGGAGCATAAAACTGAAATCTACAGGTGGTTATCCGGTATTCCTGCCATTTCCTATCGTGATAATCCCTACCGGCCTTTGTTGCAACCAGGTGATGGCTTAATGGATCATACCCAGGTTTTAATGCTCGATGAACTAAACCCCGAAAATATTTTTAAAGGTTGGACCAAAGGCCACAAATCCGCTGCAAAAAAAGCTATCCGGGAAGGAGTATACATTGAGCTTGCCAGATCTGAACAAGATTGGAAAGACTATTACACTATTTATCTGGATAGCATTCGAAGATGGGAAGACAAAGCCAGTTCATTTTATGAATTTTCTCTGTTTCAGAATATCAGGGCCCTGGAAAAAGCGAAGCTTTGGTTAGCCAAATTTAAAGGAAAAAATATTGCCGGTTGTCTGTGTTTTTATCATAACAAACATTTGGTTTACTGGCACGGAGCAGCATTGGAAGCTTTCTTTCACCTCAAACCTGTTCATGGTTTGCAGGCCTATATTATTCTGCATGCCCTCCAAAACGGTTTTTTGTACTATGATTTTAATCCCAGCGGAGGTCATCAGGGAGTAATAAAATTTAAAAAGGGTTTTAATGCGAACTTTATACCTCATCAAATTTTAGAAAAAGACGCATTACTAACCAGGATTGCCAAACAGATATAATGAGGAATTTTTTGGAATATTTTTTTAAAGGACGTACTTCGCAACCTCAAAAGATCCCTTTGTTAAGACAGGAAAAGTATGTCTTGATCAAAGGAGATTTGAAGAACTTGGTACTCAAGGGAGAGGTTCTTATCCAATCTTTTACCGTCGTTCATTTGGGTGGAATGGAGTGGTGTCAATATCAGGGAAAACTCGAAATAGGAGGAGGGACTTGTATCTCCCCCAATTGTGTTATTTACGCTGCCGGACCGGGCGGTATTACGATCGGGAAAAATTTTGATTGCGGACCGGGAGTAAAGGTCTTTGCCTCCAGGACGGACTATGAAAAAGGCCCCAACCACCACATATTTGAACCAGTTATTATAGAAGACAATGTTATCGCTTATGCCAATGTGATAATATCGCCGGGTGTGAAAATTGGCGAAGGAGCCGTTTTGGCAGCAGGATCAGTAATCGTTCAGGATGTTGAGCCCTATACATTGGCAGGAGGAGTGCCGGCAAAATTCATAAGAAAATTGAAAAGGTGATATAAAATAGGTTTTCTTGAAGACTTCCAATGACAAGAGTTTCAGTACTAAAACCATTGCCGGCATAAAATGGAATTTGCTGACTAATGGGGTGAATGAAAGTATTGCATTCATTGTTGGAATAATTTTGGCCAGGCTTTTGTCTCCACAAGAGTTTGGGATTATAGGGATGGTGGTGGTTTTAACCGGATTTTTCAGTTTATTTACCGATTTTGGTTTTACCAGCGCTATAATTCAGGATCAAAAATCAACAGAGAGACATTGGTCAAGTGTGTTTTGGTTGAATTTGCTGTTTAGTCTATTGATCGTGCTTTTGTTTGTTTTTCTGGCCCCAATGGTCGCTCGATTTTATGATGAGCCAGTCTTGCAGAAAATTACGGTGGTTATAGCTTTTTCTTTTATTTTACAAACGTTCACCTTAGTACCGGAAGCGCTTTTGCGGAAAGAAATGCGGTTTAAGGAGCTGGCCATTGTACGTCTGGCGGCTCAGGTTATCGCTGGTTTTTTGGCGATTTTGGCGGCTTGGAACGGGTTTTCTTATTGGAGTTTGGTCATTAAGTTGTATGTCAGCTTTTTGGTCTCTTCCGTTGGGGTTTTTGTTTTTGGGAAATGGAAACCAAAATATCTCTTTGACCGGGCTGCAGTCCGGGAAATGATAAAATTTTCCCTTCCTCTTGTTGGCTCTGGCTCAATTAATTATTGGACCAGGAATATTGATTATCTCTTGATCGGTAAAGTGCTTGGTGATGCTGCCTTAGGAATATATACACGTGCCTATACTTTAATGCTATTACCCGTACGGTCGTTATCCGGCAGTTTATCCAGTGTGTTGTTTCCTGCCTATTCTACTATTCAGGGGAATAAAAAGAAAATAAAGAAGGTATATCTGGAGATTATAAGAAGTGTAGCCTTTTTAACCTTTCCTTCTATGTTTGGTCTATGCGCCATTGCAGAGCCCTTTGTGTATTTATTCCTTGGTGAAAAGTGGGAGGGAGCTATTCCTGTTATACAAATATTAGCTCCTTTAGGTGCCTTGCAATCTATTGGTACCTTGAGTGGTAATATTTTTTTGTCTCAAGGAAAAACGCAACAATTTTTTAAAATTGGGTTAATATCCCGATTGTTTATGATTTTTTGTATGATCATTGGCCTGGTTTCAAATGGCCTCCTGGGAATCGCAACAGCCTATTTATTAAGCTCTTTTTTCATGTTATTTTTTGAAAAATATCATATGGGTCAACTCATTGGATTAAACTTGGCGGAATTGATGCAAAATTTGGTGAAAACCTTTTTCGCCTCTGCAATAATGGCAGGCTGTGTAGCTGCTCTTGATCATTGGCTGCTGATAGAGCAAAGTTATCTCCTTCGGTTAAGTACGCAGATATTACTGGGGGTTGCAATATACATGGGCATGGTATTCGTACTCAGAATAAAAGAGTATCATTCTATTTTTGATCGTATGAATCTGCAATAAACAGAAACTCATCTCAAAATGACCATCTTCCCTAAATTCTGTTTAAAAAACTGATTGGTGCCTGTTCCCAACTTTTCATCAAAATTTTCAAATGCTTTACCCGTAGCGTCCTGGGCAACGACCCGGTATAAGTAAACGCCGTTGGCCAGACGGTCACCATATTCATCCCTTCCATCCCATTGATAATCTGTAATATGAGTGCCAATTTTCAGCGGGCCTAATTCATCCATGCCAATTTCTTTCACAATCCGGCCGCTTACGGTCATGATCTGGATCTTGAAAAATGCCGGTTGTTCCCCCGTCAACGTATAAACAAAACGAGTGCTGGTGGAGAAAGGGTTGGGGTAATTCAGTACATTGGAAATCATATTCTCATTGAAGACTTTAAAGCTTTGTTGGTAAGCGTAATCGCCGGAAATATTGCGCGATGCATCCCAGCCTTGCACGGTTAGTTCGTAAGTGCCGTCCATTTCCAGTTCGGGGTAAAACAAAACTGCAGCTTGGTTTTTATCATCACCACTGGCGGGAATAAAATTAACATTTTGTTGATTAAACCTTACGGGAGTAATTTGACCGTCAGGATGGGTTAAAAAAATACGGAAAGAACTGGTATCCTGAATGGGAAGGTTCGGGTTCTCATCGGTCAAGCTAATGTGAATTTCAGTCTTTGGTGAAACAATATCTCCATCTTGGATCCTGATGCCATCGAAGGTAACATCCAAAATGGGATTGGTAATATCTTTTGCAACCGTAAATGGTATGTTGACGAAGTTGTTGGCAAGAGTAATTTCCGGTTGTGCTTCTTCAGGGTTGACATTTACATTAATTTGATTGATGCCGGGAAGAAAGTTTTGCTCCTCAAACTCAAACTCGAAAGTGGTTTGGCCCAGGCCTTCCAGCGGTGATTCCAAGATCCGCGTTTCCATTTGTACGTTATCCGCGTTAATTGTAGTATAGGAAATGAGTATGGAGTCGAAAGGTACCTTATTCAAACTGGTAACATTGTAAGAAAGCTCAAACGATGATCCTTGTGCAATCGTATCTCCGCTAATGGTAAAATGTGCTGCAGGGTTAACCGCTAATTCCGGTTTTTCCTGATATGAAAAGCGAATGAATTCAATGTCAGGAGCAGTGCGATCTACCTCATCGTAAAACTCGACTACACCGACAAGTTGAGTATTTTCACTGGCATCCACCTCACCTAAGTCGTATCGTTTGGTTCGTATTGAATCGATCAAGAGGGTTTTTTCACCGTTTTGTAACGAATAGATCTTGGCCAGAAATTGATCGTTTTCAGATAAGCCGTTGATTTCAAATGAAAACGAATCCCATGACTTGGCAGGGCCTGCCGGTGGTGTTTCATAACGGCCGAATATTCCGGGTACAGGTATAAAAGATTCAACCTTGAGTTCTTCTTCTAAAGAGGTAGAGATGCCTTCGGTCAGAACACGGTCTCCTTTTTTATAAAAAAAACCGTAATGAAAAGGGCCGCCATCGGCCAACCCACGAATAAGTTGCGCTCCTTCTTCCTCAAAAACAGAGTAAATATTAGTACCCCAGTCAATGGAATCTTGTGCCCATTCTTCTTGGTATAATTTTGAATCAATGCTATTGAGTATGGTAAAGGCATAGACAAAACTATTATCCGGAATAACCTGAGTCAAAAAATCAATAAGTGCTTTTCTACTTTCTTTTGTTTTGGTTGGAAATGCAAAAACACGAGTGTTTCGATTGGGATTAACGCTTCCGTAATCTCCTCCTGATGGGTTTACCCATCCAACCCCATCTAGTGCATCACCTACTACAATTCCAAAACCTTCATCCATATAATTCCATGGTGCTACCGAGGAGGCAGGTCCTCCAAAATTAAAAACGTAGGAAGGAACTCCTTCATTAGATAGATTTCTTAAGTACATCGTAATGAAAAAACCATCCGCCTCAAACTGAAACTCTCTTTCCGCTGTGATTGTAAGCTCATCTTTTCTTCCTTCCAAAAACTGAAAATAATGGCTATGGTTCCATCCTTTTGACTCCCCAGGCAAATAAACAAATGACCTTTCTTCCCAATTATATCCGATAGCTGTATCGGTACTATCCAGGCTCACTCGCCAATAATATACCGTATTATCGATAGGGATGATATCAGGAGTCCATTGCAACAACCCTCCGATTTGTGTTTGGATCGTTCTTTGTTTGAATGGACTGTTGAATAAGGAGGTAGTGTCGATTTCAAAAACGTAATCCTGATCTGGCGCTAAGGCATTGGTTGTGCTGGCGCTCAAAGTGATCGTCTCTTCGTTGACGATACTGTAATTTACCGGGTAGATGGGCTGGATGCTATTATCAATAATGAAAAGGGGAATTCCTTTTCCTTCGGTTGCTAGTAAGCTGTTATTCATTTCAGCTTGTGGTAATGGTACTTCAGGGATGTTATTGTTCACATCCGCCTCAATGCTGAAATAGTTCAATCCCACTGACGATTTTCCTAGTGTGGGAATCCGAAAGCTGAACTGGTTATCACTGAGTGTTGCCTCCAGCATGGTATCGATGAGCATTATAGTTTCTTTATTCGGTAACTCCTGGGTGATCCGTATATTAAGCGGTTCGGTGGATTGTTTGCCCAGGTTAAGCACATCAAACTGAATATCAAAAGAATCCAGAGATAGATCAACGATCTTTGGTGAAAATGCAACGGAGGATTGATCAATCGTAAAATCGGGTCCATCGTGAGCATTTAATACAATAGCCGGATCTCCGTGTAAAGTGTATTGTGCGGCTAATTCGTCAACTCCGAGAGAATTCTTGAAATCCATTGCATTCAAAGTCGTTTGCATAATATCACCTAAACCTTCCCCATAATTAGAATCACCCATCGCTTCGTAAAAAAAGTTACTGGCTATCCTGAGCGAAGAAACGTAGCCCAGACCCGTAGACGCGAAAAATGCCATAGTACCACGATCCCTGGCAAAAACAAAACTTTCACTTACCCCTCTCGACGGTGCGTGAATTTGTCCCGAATAACAACCTAGTGATATGAAAATGGGATACTTGTCCTTATTTTCGTAGTTCTCTGGTTTGTCAAGGCTAAAATCAAATGAATTGGTGCCCGAATGCCCGTAAAAAGTGATAACCGATAAACCGTTGTTGATGATATCGAATAGATCATCGGCCAAAGTGACCTCTATCGCATCCGTACTCTCCTTATAAAACGCCGTCACATCCCCCCCAAACGCACTGTTCTCGATCACTTCTTCCAGATCTTCCAGGTTCCTGCGAATGGTGCCCTGGATAGTGGGATCGCCTCCGCCGAGATGGAGGATCCTTTTCATCCAATACTTATCCTCGATCGTCTGTGGTAAATTGCGGTTGGCATCAAAAGCCTTTACTTTATCCAGGTAGATCTCGATCTCCGCAGGGGTCGAAGCCGCTAATCTCCCCAGTGGAATGACCGGGGTGCTGGTCGTATTATCCGAAAGGAGTAAATTGTCTGCGCCCGGATTACCGAAAGTGGGCACGTAAAAGAGCTGGTCTTCGTATTCCGCTACCTTGTTCGCAGTGCGCATCTGATCTGTTTCGATGGCTTTGCCGAGGATGAAGAAGTACCGGGGATTGGCCCAATCTTGACGGATGTAATGACCAAAGTTGCGAATGGCGATGTAGTGGCGGTCAATACCGTAAGCGAACTGGTCATAAAGTTGTTCTACATCCACGATGACGGTTGTGAAAGCGCCGCCCTCCGCCGAACTGCGGTAGTCCGCGTATTCCTGTACCAGGTTACGGCCATTGCCGTCGTCAAAAAGAGCGGTATTGGAAAGGATGATGTACTCCGCTTCTTGTTCGTCGTAATTGGTGAAATTGACGGGACTGACCGACTCGATGGTTTGAATAGCATTAACGGAAGAAAGGAAAAGGCGGTAGTCAATCACAGAAGGAGGTAGTTTGATCCTGGTGATGCCGTTCGCTACATTGGCCGTTAACCTTTGCCGGCCGTCCAGGCGATAAAGGACCGGCGGTTCGTTGCCGGCCTCAAATTGCTCGATTTCCAGGTACCGGCCGGAAGAACTGCGGGAAATGGTGAAGGCAAAGGCTTCTCCGTTCATGTGAAAGGTTCTGGGATACTTGAGCGAGGCGTAGCCGATGGCTTGCCGGTCATTATTGCTGGCGGCTCCTTCCGTTGTCAGATTGATGGTTTCACTTTCACTGCCGAGCATGACGCCAAGGTCGTACTTCTTTAAGGCATAACCGTAAAAGTTTTCGGTTATCCGGTCCTGGTTGTTAATACGTATACTTAATTCATGAGGGCGTTCATTGACGGCCATTTGAAATTGCAGGCGCGCCGAGTCCGTTGCGGACAAGTAGGCATGGTCGGTTTTGAAAGCAATATTGTGCCGCTTTTTGAAATTGTTGGAATAACCTTCGCCCTTTTGGAAGTGAGAATTTCTTACTCCCTGGGAATTGGCTTTCTTCGCCAGCCTTTCGGTGAAAGAAAGCGTCTCTTCGTGCCAGTACCAAACTTCTTTCCCGGGCAGATCTGTCAAGTCATTTTCTATGGATGCATAACGCAAATTGGAGACTCCAGGCTCATTCCAGGTTAAAAAATACGCTGAGGTGTCGTTAACCAGGCTGTACAGTGGGTTTAAAATGTCGGATTCTCCTCCTTCGAATAAATAGCGGTCAATTTGCGAACGGTTTTGTTCGCCGTAAAACTCTATAAAGTCCTCACTCCCGAAAATAGCATTCGTGCTGGTGTAGATGGGAACTTCTTTCCCTAAGTGGAACAACTGGTATTGATCGCCCGTCAGCACGTCAACGGGGATGCCTGCATTCAGCAAAGCTGCTCTTGGGATCCGGTAAATACCATCTTGCCCGGTTTTAACTTTAAAATAAGGCCGGTCGTAGTCGATCCATTCGTTTCCGTAAAGGACATCCTGCCCTTCCTGCATTTGTCCGTACAGCACATTGCTAAAACCCGAAATGAGGATTAGGCTAAAAAGTATTCGCTTCATGATCGCGTCAAGTTGTTTGGGAGGTGTGGAAAATACTATTTTATACGTCGAGATTACAAATATCGCAATTGTGAAACAACCTCTTGTTAATTATAAGACAAAATTTTTCTCAGCGTTCTTAGCGGTGGAAAAACTGAACCGCAAAGAGCGCGAAGAACCGCGAAGAGAAATAAAAACCTTAGCGCTTCTCAGCGTTCTTGGCGGTGAAAAAATTGAACCGCAAAGAACGCGAAGTACCGCGAAGAGAAATAAAAAAACCTTAGCGCCTCTTAGCGTTCTTAGCGGTGAAAAAATTGAACCGCAAAGAGCGCAAAGTACCGCGAAGAGAAATAAAAAAAGCCTTAGCGTTCTTAGCGGTGAGTAAAATCCTTTTTCCTAAAAGTTTCCCCGGCAGTGCAGCTAGACGTAATTGCCTCCTGCATTTATAAATATTTCTTAGCCCAACG
>CAZHNG010000137.1:0-16371 GCA_964533785.1 uncultured Saprospiraceae bacterium
ATTAGTTGGAATTTTAAGTCTAGCTTCTAGAGTCTAACGTCAAAAGTCTAATTAAGATATCAAAGTAGAAATAACTACATTGCCCGTTTTATAGCCCGAGATAATGAAGATATGAAAATCATAAAGCGTACCAGAGCCCAGGAATCAAGAGCTGCCATTGAACGTCTGTATATTGCAATGCGTCACCTCTTTATTCGTGGTGGTTATAAGCCTTTTGGGCAATCCGGAGAAGCTATGATTGAAGCTTTCATGGTTCTGCAACCCGAAATTTATGGCTCTATGGCGGATACGGAGCGGGTAGAGTTAGACGGATTGCACTATATTTTCCGAAGACTACCCAGAGGCATAGAAGAGTGTCGGCACATTAAATTAGTCTCGGAAGAAGGCTACCGCGATAGCCATTTCCTACCCATCGTTCCATTAAAAAGAAGAAGGAATAGCTATCGCATTGACAAAGAACAGATGTACATTGAAATGACGAGGGGAAGGAGCGATATTTATGATATTCTGACCCATTTGACTTTCATGTATATCGAGTCGGAAAAAATCAAGCGAAACGCCTTAGATGGTAAAGGTAACTACCGTCATGAATGGGTTAAATTATCTTCAATAGTTGGTCCGGAAGCTGCCGATGAAAATTTTGATCGCGATGTTGCCTGCACTTACCTTAGCGCATTATTGGGTCGTACTTACCAGGAGACCGTCCAATCAAGTCAGCTATTCGAACAAACCCAAGAGCTAAATAATCTTTTTCACATTGTTTATTGGTTAGGTCGATTAGCGTTAGAAGAACAAAATAAGGGTTTAGACCGGGAGATCACCTTCTCCAATGCCCTGCGGGAAAAAGTAGGGCATCATTACTACGGAGAGATGTGGGCCAACAACATCAAAGCTTTTCTCAGGGAAAAATCGATGCTGGGGAGGCCAATTCACATTATCAGTGCTAATCTTCACAGCATAATGAATACGATCTATGCTCCCAAGGCATTGGAAAAAGAAGCCAAAGGTAAAAATATTGAGCAACTGGCCACCTTACTGAGCCGGTCGACGAATACCGGGCTCAGAAAAAAAGTAAGAGCTTTCGCACTAGCAAACGGCATGTATGAAGTTCAGGACCATAGCGGCATGAACATTCATGTGCAAGTAATCGATACCAAAGAATTGAACTGCCGGTTTTTGTCTTCGGAAATTGCTTTTGACGAAGCCTTTGTTCAGCAAAATCAACCGATAATACTCGTTCTGGATTACGCTTTCGGCGAACAAGCTTTCGAAGTTATGGATGAGCTGCTGAAGCCTTTCGAAGCAGGCAAACAACGCATTCCGCTCGTAGTAGAATCTATTTCCATCATGGGCAAAGCCGGTATTCTGGGAGGTAAAAAAGGCGATATTATGATTCCTGATGCCCACGTTTTTGAAGGCAGTGCTGATAACTATCCGTTTGAAAATGAGTTATGCTGTGCCGACTTTGAAGATACGGATCTTGATGTATTGGATAAGCGCCCGATGATAACGGTACTTGGGACTTCCTTACAAAATAAAGACGTACTGCGGTATTTCAATCGTTCTTCCTGGAGGGCCATTGGTTTGGAAATGGAAGGAGCACATTATCAAAAGGCTATTCAGAGCGCAGCCAGGATCAGGAAAAGCATAAGTGAAAATGTGAAGTTGAGATACGCCTATTATGCATCGGATAACCCGTTGATTTCTGGTCAAACCCTTGCTTCCGGAGGATTGGGCGTAGAAGGGGTCAAGCCCACTTATCTCATCACCAAGAAAATTCTCAACCGAATATTTAGCGATCATACTCCCGGATCAGACAAGGTTTTATCGGAAAAAGGCTCTTCTGATGAGGTATCTGAAAAGCAATAAGACCAACCACTCCCAACTGTCTTAACATTTTGAAAGTGGTATTCAACAGAATATGTGCTTAACTTTATTCTCGGCTTTTAAACCATTTCAAGATGAAAAGAACTTTATTGCCATTGTTGGTTTCATTAAGTGTTTGTAACCTGTCTTTTGCCCAGATTACATTAACTGAAGAACATTTGCCTGAAATTGGAGATACCTTGAGCATCGCTATCGATGATATCCCTACGAATATTACCCTCGGTAATTCAGGCCCCGATCAATCCTGGGAGTTTAGTAATTTGCAGGCTCCTTTTGCCGAGAATTATTCCGTAGAAAAAATCCAGGAGGCGAATCCCGTTCATGAAAATTTCTACGATGCTGATCTTTTTATCCAGTTCAGAGAAAGTTTGCGTGGTTACTATAAACTGCAAGGAGATGCGTTGAGGTACTTGGGTACATCCGGAACAGATCCGTTGAATTTTGGAATCGATTTACCCGTTCGCCTTGAACCGGAAGGCTTGATCGAACGCAGAGTTCCTCTGGTATACGGTGACAGATATTCATCTGAGGGCAGCGCTAATGTAGCCTTTGCCAGTGAAGATCTTCCACAGGCAATTTTAAATCAATTACCTATACGTCCTGACTCTTTTAGAATTCAATTGGAAATTGAAAGAATCTCAGAGATTGATGCCTGGGGTCAATTGTTGATCCCTACGGGCGGTCCGTATCCGGTGCTTCGCGAAAAGCGAATAGAAATCATTACGACCGTTTTGGAAGCAAAATTTGCTTTCCTGCCATGGCAGGATATTTCTGATTTACTTCCTCAGAACCCTGTGCTGGGTGAACGGGTCATTACCAGCTTTTATTTCTTGAGCGATCAAGCCAAAGAACCTATTGCCGTTATTCGTACGAATGAAGAAGAAACAGAGATCATCAGCGCTGAATTTAAAGGCGGTGAGGTGCTGACCCAGATCAATAATGTAAAAGGCCTCCGGCCGGGCGTTTTTGCTTTTCCTAACCCGGCTATCATTAATGCGAGGTTTAAATTTGTCAACCTGCCTCCTGATTATTACCACCTGAAGATCTTCAACATGTTGGGGAATGAAATATGGAAACAAAAATATTTCATTAATGGGGATGCCACCGAAAAAGTCGATATTACCCATTTACGGAAAGGAGCCTATTTCTACAGCCTCGTGGATAGTAAAGGCAAAACCTTGAGCACAAAAAGGCTGATCGTACTACGACCTTAAATTTTGAGACATCAACGCTGAACAACCAACGTGCCCGCCATGATATCGTGTAAAGCCTGGCGACGTTCGGTGAAAGCGGCCATTATGTAACCCACGAGAAGGATAAGCCCGGAAATGATCTTTCCAAAGTAACGGCCGGTTGCTCTTCCAAAACTTATCGGGTCGCCATTGGTATCGGTGACTTTTATTTGTACGGCCATTTTTCCCAGGGTCGCCTGGTTGTTGGAAGATTCCATTAAAGCATAATACAACCATTGCATAATTATTGCGGAACTCATGTACCCAAAATACATCATCCAAAAAGAGGAAGAGACTTGGCCGTCATCCGTAATGGCAGATTCTACCATTGCTTCGGAGTTAAACAATATTGACCCGAAGAATACGCTACCAATTAACAAATTGGCTACGTAAAGGATAATACCGTCTATGAGCAGAGCCGCAAATCGTACCCAAAAATTGGCGTACCCTTTGATCTTAGCGGTGGATTCCCAGATGCCTTCTTCAAGGGGTTGATTAGAACTATAGTTTTCCATGTTGATTTTGGTTGTTGTAAGTTTGTTTATTTTAGATGCCAGATGCCAGATGCCAGATGCCAGATGCCAGATGCCGGACATTGTATTTTTCAAACCTTTGTCTGTTTTTCTTTCTGGTATCTCAAATCTGGCATCCGGCATCTAAAAAGTAAAGATAATTGATACCGCTTATTAAGTCAATTTTTTTGTCTTTTTGATCTTCCGGTTATTTTTGCTGAAATATTTTATTGCATGAATTATTTGCTCAAACAAACGACTATTCTTGATCAAAATTCTCCCCATCACCAGGAAAAGGTAGATATACTCATAGCGGACGGAAAGGTGAAAAAAATTTCGGGAACAATAGATGGATCCGCTGATCATATTTTGGAATTAGCAGGGGCCTATGTCTCGGTAGGGTGGATGGACGTTGGGGTACAGGCTTGTGATCCAGGATTTGAACAGCGGGAAGACCTATACAGCCTGGCCAAAGCAGCAGCGGCAGGAGGGTTTACCGCACTGGCTATTTATCCGAATACGGAACCGGTGATCCATTCCAAATCGGAAGTGCTGTACATTAAAAACAGGGCCAATGAACTATTGGTCGATGTTTTTCCGATCGGAGCTATTTCAAGGGCTTGTGAGGGGGGGGATATCACGGAAATGTACGATATGCATGAGACGGGAGCTATTGCCTTTTCCGATGGAGAGCGGTCAGTACAAAATGGCGGATTAATGATGAGGGCGCTGCAATACGTCAAGGCTTTTGACAGTCTCATCATCAATCATCCATACAATAGCTCAATTGCTAAGGAAGGTCAGATGCACGAAGGCACGGTAAGCACTATGCTTGGGATGAAAGGCATTCCAAATGTCGCAGAAGAGATGATGATACAGCGCGACCTGCAATTACTGGCATATACAGGGTCTAAACTTCACTTCTCTTGCATTTCCACTGCCGGCGGGGTAGCATTGATCAGGGAAGCAAAAAAAGAAGGGCTGGGCGTTTCAGCTTCCGTTGCGCTCAATAACCTGTTGTTCGACGACAGTGAATTGATGGACTTTAACACGCTCTTGAAAATGATGCCGCCGATTCGAAGTAAGGCCGATCAGGCAGCATTGAAGGAAGGCCTAAAAGAGGGCACGATTGACTTTATGGTTACGAACCACGTTCCTCATATTGACGACGAAAAAAAGCTGGAGTTTCCTTATGCCGCTTTTGGGGCCGCTGGTTTACAAACGGCATTCAGCAACGCAATAGCCGCTACTAAAGGATTGTTTTCTTTGGAAGAACTGGTCAATCTCTGGACCATAGCCCCGAGAAAACGTTTACAATTGCCCATACCGGTGATCAAGGAAGGCGTACCCGCCAACTTAACGGTATTTGATCCGGATAGATCCTGGACGGTTCAGTCCTCCAATCTTTTGTCAAGATCAAAAAATAATCCAATGATCGGTTCTTCTTTGCAAGGGAAAATATTGGCTACTTTTAATAAAGGAATGACCTATTTAGGGCTTGAATAAAATGAGGCTATTCCCGTATTTATGATGGCCAAGAAAACTCGATAGTATTTGGAGGATTTAGGAAATATTGCTAACCTTGATCATAATTTACAAAACAATTAACCAACCATGAGTACATTAGATCAATCCATGGGCGAACAACCCAAAGTTTCTTACTCCCAAATTGCTATAAACTACGGTTTATATGCCTCTTTGCTATTAATTGTGATCAGTTTGATCTTTAATTTAAGTGGATTTAGTGATCCGGTAAACCCTAATCCGGCAATAGCCTTTTTAGTTACTGCGCTTAATTGGGGAATTATTATCGGTGCAATGATAATAGCTACTAAAAAACACCGGGAAGAAGACCTGGGTGGTTTTATTACCTTTGGACGTGCTTTTGGGCTTGCATTTTTAGTTGGGGTTGTCATTATGATTCTTACGACAATTTTCAATTACTTGTATTTCGAGGTCATCGATCCTTCCATGATGGAGGCTATTCAGGAAAATTTTGAAACACAAATCGAGGATACAGGAGCTGATGAAGATAATCCGGCCATTGGTTTTACCCGTGCTATCATGAGTCCAATAGGTTTGGCTGTCACTTCTGCTATAGGCGGCTTGTTTTCGGCTTTGATCCTGGGACTGATCTCTGCCGCTGTTAGTCAGAAAAAACGACAAACGATGTAAAGTGTGATATTTAGATGCCAGATGCCAGATGCCAGATGCTAGGCCCTGACGCTATGTTCTGGATTAAGAGAATGTTAGGATGGTTCAGAGATGAACGAAAAGTCCAATATTAAAGATCAAAATAAGTTTAAAAGCCGAAGCACTAGCTTAAATTGCTAGGTCGCATATTTTCGACTTTACATAAATTGAATTAGAATGAAAAATATTAAAATTTTGCTTGCCGTAGCCACTCTAATGCTATGGTATAGCCCAGTTATTGATGCTCAGGATAAGAAGATGTATACCGGTATTGATTCCTTGTATAAAGGGATGCAATGGAGGAATATTGGCCCGTACCGGGGCGGACGCAGTGTTGCTTCCTCCGGCGTTATTGGTGATCCCATGACGTATTACATGGGAACCTGTGGCGGGGGCGTCTGGAAAACGGAAGATGCCGGTGTAAGTTGGAAGAATATTTCCGATGGTTATTTTAATACGGGGTCCGTTGGGGCCATTGCCGTTGCGCCATCTGACAAAAATGTCATTTACGTGGGCATGGGAGAACACGCCATTAGAGGGGTAATGACTTCGCACGGTGATGGCGTTTATAAGTCGATGGATGCGGGGAAAACCTGGCAGCATTTGGGCTTAAAAGATTCCAGGCATATCTCGGCGATTGAAGTGCACCCCGACAACCCGGATGTGGTGTACGTTGCCGTTCAGGGAGCGGCTTTCGGTGCAACGGAAGAGCGGGGTGTTTATAAATCTGAAGATGGCGGAAATTCCTGGCGAAAAGTATTGTACGTTGATGAAAACAGTGGAGCCGCCGATTTGAGCATGGATGCAGGGAATCCAAGGGTACTTTACGCAACGATGTGGGATCACCGGCGGTATCCCTGGCTGGTAAAAAGCGGCGGCCCGGGTTCGGGTGTCTATAAGTCTACCGATGCAGGAGAAACCTGGAAGAAATTAACCAAGGGACTGCCTGCTGAAATGGGAAAGGCGGCAGTAGATGTATCACCTGCCAATCCGGATGTGCTTTATGCTAATATCGAAGCGGAAGGTGAAAAGGGAGGTGTCTATCGTTCTGATGATGCCGGGAATTCCTGGAAACAAACCAGTAAAGACCGGGTGACGATCGCCCGGGCGTGGTATTACATTGAAGTATTTGCGGATCCGGTAGATGAAAATACGGTCTATGTATTAAACGCTCCGATGCTAAAATCAGTAGATGGCGGAAAGACCTTTGAAAGTATTCCTAATCCGCACGGCGATCAGCATCATATGTGGATCAACCCGGATAATCCGGAAAATATCATTTTATCCAATGACGGCGGGGCTTGTGTTACTTTCAATGGTGGGAAAACCTGGTCTTCACAAGAAAACCAGCCTACGGCACAGTTTTACCGGGTCATTACGGATAGCCGTTTTCCCTATCATATTTACGGCGGACAACAGGATAATTCCACGGTTTGCATCGCCAGTCGTGCGAATGGCGGCATCAGTTGGAAAGACTGGTATGCTGTTTCTGGTTGTGAGAGTGCCTTCTTAGCCTTTGACCCGGATGACCCCCGAATGGTTTACGGGGGCTGTTACCAGGGCTATATCTCGGTTTATGATCACAAAACGGATGAATCCAAAGATATTATGGCTTATCCGATCATTGGTTTGGGATGGACGCCGAAGGAAATGAAATACCGGTTCAATTGGAATGCACCCATTGTAGCTTCTTCGCAGGATTTCAATACCATTTATCATGCAGGTAATAAGGTATTGAAAACAAGGGATGGAGGATTGAGCTGGCAAGAGATCAGTCCTGATCTTACTCAAAATGATATGGAAAAACAAATCGACGGGGGAGGGCCGTACACCAATGAAGGGGCCGGTGGTGAAGTATACGGTACTATTAGTTACCTGGAATGTTCTCCGCACGATGCCGGCGTCATTTGGTCCGGTAGTGATGATGGTTTGGTCTACATCACCAGAGATGGTGGTGGGGAATGGGAAAACGTAACACCGAAAGGAATTGGAGAGGCGCTGATCAATTCCATTGATGTTTCGCCGCACGATCCTGCAACCGCCTATGTGGTAGCCACCAGATATAAATTCAACGACTTTACGCCGATGATCTTCCTTACCTCCAATTACGGGAAGAGCTGGACGAAGATTACCAACGGCATTGGGCCGGAAGACTTTGTTCGGGTCGTCAGGGAAGACCTCAAGCAACCCGGATTGCTGTATGCCGGTACTGAAGCGGGTCTGTACATTTCCTTTAACAATGGAGGTGAATGGCATAAGTTTCAACTGAATTTACCAACTTGCCCCATCACGGATCTTACTTTCCAGGATAATGATCTGATCGTCGCCACGATGGGCCGCGCTTTTTGGGTGCTGGATGACCTGGGGCCGCTACAGCAAAGCGCCGGTGAATTAGGCGAAGACCTGCAAGTGTTTGATCCCAGAACGGCATACCGGGTAATGTTTGGTTCCGGCAGAAGAGGGCTGGCGGGGAAAAATCCGCCGGCGGGGGTAATTGTCGATTATTATTTACCGGAAGGGCTGGATTCTACAGAACTATCCCTTTCCATTAAAGATGATCAAGGCAATGTAATCCGCAGCTTTTCCAGCGAAAAAGATAAAGATTACGTGAAATACGATGGTGGCCCTGCCCCGGAAAAAACGCTGGATAAGAAACACGGTGTGAATCGGTTTGTGTGGGATATGCGTGGTAAAAGCGTTCCCGGCATTGAAAAGGTATTCATCTACGGAGGTTACAGCGGCGGATTGGTAGCTCCGGGCACCTATACTCTGGAATTCAAGCAGGGCGACCAGGTGTTGACGACTACCTGTGAGATCAAACCGGACCCCAGGATTGATGCGGCCCCCGAAGATTATGCCGCACAACAGGAAATGCTCCAAAAACTAAGCAACAAAGCTATCGAAGTCCACGAGTCTGTTAACGAAATGCGCGAATACAAAAAACAACTGGAAGCTTTATTAGCACCATTGGAAGAAAAAGTACAAGCTGCCGAAGTGGTAGAAAAAGGAGAAGGCATCATCGAGAAGATCGACACCTGGGAAGACGGGCTTATTCAGAAAAAGCAAAAGACCTTCCAGGATGTTATTAACTTCCCCAACCGTCTGAGCAGCGAAATATTGAACCTGATCAACCGGATCGATGGTCATTATCCCAAGTTGACGGAAGGTGCCAAAACCCGCTTTGAGGATCTTCGGCAACAATGGGAGAAACATAAAAATGAAATGGATCAGTTGATCGAGGTGGAGATGAAGGAGTTTAATGAGTTGTACAAAGAAAAGAATATTCCGGCTTTGATATTAACGGGGACGAGTAAGTCCTGAGCACTAAAATTGAGATTTAGTGGATTCAAACCCACAAAATCTCAATTTATTTCCTATCTTTGCAGCCGCAAAATTAATCCGGTAGTGATTATTTTGTGGAGTTCTTTATTTATTCAACCACACGTTACGGAGATATAAGCTACTACTAAATGTTTGGACGCAGATTTATATCAAGAGGCTGGTTCCGTTTAATTCGTTATTCTAAAGATCTCAGCGTGGCGTTACTCACCCGTAATTAAGTCTGATATCTAAAATCTGGTATCTGGCATCTCTAACAACGTGTAAATTATGTCTGATCCAATGAAACAATATGAAGTTACCATTATTGTAGACCCAGTGCTGTCGGGGGAAGAAATTAGTGCGACAGCTCAGACATATGTCGATCACCTCAAGAATGAGGGTTGTGAAATCGTACATGTGGATGAAATGGGCCTTCGCCAGTTGGCCTACCCAATTAAACGGCGCACCTCTGGTGTGTACTATTGTATTGAATTTAAAGCACCTGATGGCTCCGTCATCAGTAAGTTAGAGTTAGCGCTTCGCCGCGATGAACGCATCATGCGTTTCCTTACCATGAAGTTAGACAAGCACGGTGTTAAGTACAACGATGACAAACGCAAAGGCCTTATTGGTCGTAAACGAGACCAGGAAGAAGAGGACACTAAAAAAGAAGAGCGTCCCGATAAACCGGAAAGAAGTAGACGTCAGCGCAAAACACTGAACAACCCCGCGGTAGCGAGTGGTGCAGAAAAAGCTACGGCTACCTCCTCGAAAAAGAAAGAAGAAGAGGAAGAATAGTATTCCTTCACTTAAAATTCAATTATGATGGCAAATAAAAAAGAAGATATAAAGTTTCTTAGTAATCCTAAGATCGGTAAAAAAAGAGACAAGTATTGTCGTTTTAGAAAATACGGCATCAAGTACATCGATTATAAAGACCCTGATTTCTTGAAGCAGTTCGTCAATGAACAAGGGAAAATACTCCCGAGAAGGATTACCGGTAATTCTTTAAAATACCAAAGAAAGGTAGCTGCAGCGGTAAAGAGAGCTCGCCATCTGGCCATGTTACCTTACGTAACGGATTTGTTGAAGTAAGGATCACTCCTCTATTTCAATTACCAATGCCCAATTCTTCTCACACACGCTCTCCCGATCTTTACGGGATCTAGTATCTGGCGTCTAGAGTATTTACTCATTATAACATTCTTCAATCATGGATATTATACTTTTAAAAGATTTAGATAATGTGGGGGATAAGCATGATGTTGTTACCGTGAAAGACGGTTTCGCACGTAATTATCTGATCCCTCAGAAAATGGCGATCATTGCCAATGCGCCAAATCGTGCTAAACTGGATAAGATCAAAGCAAAAGAAGCGGCTGAATTGGCGGCACGGAAAGCTGAATTCCAGGAAATTGCCGATAAGTTGAAAGGCAAAACCCTGAAAATTGGTGCTAAAGCCGGACAAAGTGAAAAGATCTTCGGTAGCGTTACGGCCATTCAACTGTCAAACGCTATCCAGGATCAGTTTGATATTGAGATCGATCGCAGAAAAATCGAAATTACTGAAGAAGTGAAAACTTTGGGTACTTATACCGCTATTCTGAATATTCATCCTGAAGTGGAAGCTTCGGTTGCCTTTGAGGTTGTAGCCGAGTAATTCATTAATTTTAAAAAGTTAGAACAGCTTGAATGGATAGGCTGTCTCATAAATTGATTTTGAGACAGCCTAGTCCTCATTTGTAAAGGCCATTTTTATCGTGGTCTTCTATATTTAAAATAAATCCTACCTTAAAAACATTCTCAATTTTGATGTTGAGGTCTTTTTTGAGAAGCTTTCGCAACCGCGAGATAAAAACATCAAAACTTCTTCCCGGGAAATAATCTTGTTTGCCATATATCTTTTCTACAGCATAATTCCTTTTTAAAATTCGGTTTTTGTGTAACAACTGCAAAACTATTCTCTCTATTAACTTTCTTTCAACAAATTCAAAATCGCCTCAATAATACGGGATTTATAAAAATTCGCTTCATCGGTTGAAATTACTCCCCCCCGGTATTTAAAGTTGATGTCGACCAGGTGGTTTTTGAGGCTGATGATCTCTTCGAGGAGATCTTCATCGGTCTCCCTGAAGAAGTTTTCGAGGCTTTCCAAAGCCTCATCGATCCGGTTCTCCGATAACAATTGTTCCACTTCAATGTGGAGGATCAACTCCCTGGTCTTATCAATGATATTTTCTTTCAGTTCGTTCAGGTAGGAATTATCCTTACCGTATTTCAATCCCTCATTAACGGTATCCAGCGCTTTGAGGATCTGACCGTTTTTAAAATAAGAATCGGTCAACAAACGAAAAGCAAGTGTACTACGTGGATTTATACGCAAAGAAGTACGCAACACACTGATCGCTTCTTCCAGGTCATCCATTCGTTTATACGCTAAGCCTAATTCGTTGTAGTATTTAAGCGGTTTGGGATTCTCCTTAATCGCTTTCTTCAGCAACCTTACGGCTTCCCCCAATTCCTGACGAGAACGGCGACGGAAATAATTCGCCAAATTGTACAGCATTTCAGCATTCTTGGGGTACTTTTGCAAACCTTCTTCCAATAATTCGATCGCCATGTCAAAACGACCTCTGTTTCTCAATTGTTTGGCACGGTCCAAGTAATCTTCAGCCTGCATATAAGTCTATTTTTTCGAGGAAGAAAAAGATAAGAAAATATCTTTCGATTTCAATTCTTACCAATACAACCGAAATATAGAAATTTATACTCGTTCCTGGAAAATTTAAGATTTTTTCTTTGTGTTTTACTTATGAGACGGCCTCTGAAAAATACAAAGTTTGCCTTAATGTCAAAATGGGTATTTGGATTTGCGGTGGTAAAGCAGTCAGGGGTAGACCCCTCCAATCTAAATAAAAATTAGCGATTTCTAATTTGGGATTTAAGATATGCCACTAAGCCGATAGCTATCGGCTCTAAAACACGAAAATGCACTAAAGATTTTGGGGGATTTTGTGATTTAGTGTTCCTGCCTGACGGCTATGGACGGTATCGGCAGGCAGGTTTTTGGCGATTAAATAGCGGTCATATTGGAAATTGCTGCATAAAAATCTGTGTTTTGCATTTTTGTCTACCCTTCAAGCATTTAAAGTGCCATAAATACCCAAACAATCCATTACCATAATAATCTTGCTACAAAAAATCTAAATTTGCACCTAATCAAATTTTACCAACGATGCCGCAAGCTTTAATGCATACCGATTTTCAATTTCCGGGGCAAACAGGATTTTACCGTGGTAAAGTCAGGGACGTATACCAGGTACAAGATCAATTGATCATGGTGGCCAGCGACCGGATCTCTGCTTTTGATCATATCTTACCGAAAGGTATTCCCTTCAAAGGGCAGGTGTTGAACCAAACGGCGACTTATTTTTTAAAAGCTACGCAGGATATTGTCCCGAATTGGCTCATCAGTGTGCCCGATCCGAATGTAGCTATAGGCGTGTATTGTGATCCCATAAAGATCGAGATGGTGATTCGCGGATATCTGGCAGGGCATGCCTGGCGGGTCTACCGTGCAGGCGAGCGTCAGCTTTGCGGCGTATCTTTACCCGAAGGATTAAAAGAGGGCGATAAATTGCCACAACCTATTATTACGCCGGCAACTAAAGCGGAAGAGGGGCATGATGAAGACATTTCTCGAGAGGAGATCATCTCACAGCAAATGATAAGTGAAAAGGATTACGAACAATTAGAACAGTATACTTATGCGCTATTCGAAAGAGGAACTGAAATGGCGGCCGCCCAGGGATTAATTTTGGTGGATACCAAATACGAATTTGGCAAAAAAAATGGCAAAATTTTACTGATCGATGAAGTTCATACACCAGACAGTTCACGTTATTATTACCTGGACGGTTATGAAGAAAGACAACGGGCGGGCATACAACAGCAGCATCTGAGCAAGGAGTTTGTGCGGGAATGGCTGATCGCGAACGGATTTCAGGGGCTGGAAGGGCAAAAGATGCCGCAAATGCCGCAAGAATTTATTGATCAGGTTGCTGCTCGTTACATTGAGTTGTATGAAACCGTTACCGGTCAACCTTTTGAGAAACAAGATACTTCAGATATCAAAGAAAGAATTTTTAATAACGTATTGAATTATTTAGCCTAAGTGGGAGTCGATTTTATGAATTTCAGAATAACCATATTGTGTGTAACGCTTTCTCTTTTTTATTGGAATGAGGGGAATGCTCAGCCCGATAGCCTTATTGTAAATAACGATTTTGATTTTAAAGATGGCATTTATTTATCTTTTGAATCTTTTCAGAAAAATCAACCGGATTATCTGTGGGAAGACATTAGGTTAAGAATGCACCTAAACGATGAGTCACTGATCGCTACGATCAATCAGATGGAACTACTGGATAGTGCGCAAGTCATTCCTTTGCAGAAAGTGTGGGGACTGAGTTTTGAAGGTGTTCCTTACATCAACTTTGATACTTCCAATGTCGATTATGTCCGGCTGGCGGCTTTTCGGCAGGTGGGGAAGGTTTGTTATTACAGTTATTGGACTACGGAAACGGAGATGGTCTCTATCAAAGCTTACAATCCGGTAACCGGGAGACCGTTCCGGCAGGCCAAGTTGCCTAAGGAAAAGCAGGTCTTAAAAGAGTGGATCCTGAATTTTGAAACAGGGGCCGTTTGGCCCTTTAATAAACCTAATTTGTTACCCTGGATAAAGGAGGATCCTACCCTTTATGAGGCAGTTAAAAAAATTGACAAAGCCTCCCCGACGGATACTTTATTCAATCATTTGAAACTATTCAATCAAAGGAATACGGTTTTCATTGTAAAGTAAGTTTGAATGGCAAGGCTGACCAAGTTGAAATGGCATTCCCAAGAAAGCCCTTATTTTCCTGACATTCACGTCTTTCTGACGCTGATTCCCCTGATTAGCGCTTTCAATTACTATCTCACTTATTCCAATATTCGATTCAACTGGTTCTTAATCCTTACTTTTTTGATCGACACGGTTACAAGTGGATTGGGGCTAGATTACGCCATTATCCGGGAGCAGCCTGCTTATGGTCATTCGGGCGGAGGAATTGGTGCCGGCTGCGAATTGTATTTCTTTCCTGAACGGGATATTTATATTTTTGTAGGCATCAATTTAGGGACTGTTACTGAATCACCGATCCACGAAAAAGCATTGGAGGCGCGGAATAAGTTGTATGATGTTTTGCTGGAATAAGGCTAACTTGACTTTGCAATAATAAATCATCGATGAATCAGTTAAATAGTCGGTTTTGTTAACTTAAAATCATCATGGTAAGCATATTAAGAAAAGAGATCAACACCTTTTTTAGCTCTTTAATCGGTTATTTTGTAATTGGTATTTTTTTGGTGATTCTCGGACTGATGATGTTCGTTTTTCCGGATACCAGTTTATTGCATTATAATTATGCGACTTTAAATCAGTTGTTTGATTTGGCGCCCATGATTTTCATGTTTTTGATACCCGCTATTACCATGCGCTCTTTTGCGGAAGAAATTCAGACGGGTACGATAGAATTATTAGCCACCAGACCCCTGAGTGATTTCAGTATTATCATGGGGAAATTTTTAGCTTGCTGGTTGCTGGTTGCGTTTGCGCTACTACCCACGGTATTGTACTATTATACGGTTTATGAACTGGGTTCTCCAAAAGGAAATTTAGACGGAGGAGCCATTTTGGGATCTTACATCGGGTTGTTATTCCTGGCAGCGGTTTTTGTGGCCATTGGGATATTTGCATCAGCGGTAACCAATAATCAGATCGTTGCCTTTATTATGGCGACTTTTTTGTGTTTTATTTTTTACTCGGGATTTTGGTATATCAGTAAGTTGCCGGTTTTTGTTGGAAAAGTCGATGATGTGGTCCAGATGATCGGTATTGACTACCATTACAACTCTATCAGTCGTGGAGTAGTGGATACCCGGGATGTGATCTATTTCTTGTCGGTTATCGCTTTATTCATAATGCTCACTTTATTCACGCTCGAGCGCAGAAGATAATCAATCATTCATGGTAACAGTGCTTCACGATCGATCACTGGCGGCTTTCAATACTTTTGGTGTGGAAGCCCGGGCCAGGCACTTTGTCGAAATTTCCAGTCCGGAAGATCTACAATGGGTGCTGGATCAGCAACCGGGAGATCTGCTGATTTTGGGAGGAGGAAGTAATTTGTTATTTGTAGAAGGGTTCGACGGATGGGTATTGCAAAATAATATTCAAGGCAAGGAAGTAGTGCATGCGGAGGAAAATAAGGTAGTGGTAGCCGTTGGGGGAGGAGAGAATTGGCACCAATTTGTCTTATGGTGTTTGGAGCATGATTACGGGGGAGTAGAAAACCTGGCTTTGATTCCCGGCACAGTGGGGGCAGCACCCATGCAAAACATTGGTGCTTACGGCGTGGAGCTAGAGGACGTATTTCACCATTTGGAAGCCGTGGAACTCGAAACCGGAAAAGTGGTGGAATTTTCTAAGGAGGATTGCCAATTTGGTTACCGACAAAGCGTTTTTAAACATAAATGCAAGGGGCAATATTTCATTACCAAAGTTTTTTTGCAACTGACCAAAGTAAGGCACCCGGTAAATACATCTTACGGTGCTATTCAAAGCTTACTCAACCAATGGAATATTACCAAGCCGACTATCCAGGAGGTGGCAAAAGCCGTAATACACATACGATCTTCCAAGCTGCCCGATCCTGCAGTGTTGGGCAATGCAGGAAGTTTTTTCAAAAATCCAATTATTCCTACCGAACAGTTTCAGGGCTTATACAAACAATTTCCCGATATGCCTCATTATGATCAGCCGGGTGGTAAGGTTAAACTGGCTGCCGGCTGGCTGATTGAGCAATGTGGTTGGAAAGGGAAAAGGATCGGAAACACCGGAGCTTACGAAAAACAAGCGCTGGTATTGGTCAATTACGGTGGGGCGACGGGTGAGGAGATATGGTCATTAGCCCGGCAAATCCAGCAAAGTGTTTACGAAAAATTTGAAGTATTATTGGAGCCGGAAGTGAATGTGGTTGGGGGCTGAGGTTATTTGGTTATGAAAACACTACCTGAATTTTATTGAATATTGACAAGAGGTCTTCGTCATCTATAACCGTATAACCAAATAACTTAAGTTTCGCAGTTGTACAACTGGCTTAGATATCTACTGTTACAAATTTAAT
>CAZHNG010000138.1:0-16341 GCA_964533785.1 uncultured Saprospiraceae bacterium
TTGGGCAAAAAGACGGCTTCAAAATGCAAAGAAATTTGTGTTACAGTGTACTTAGCTTTATCATAATATATAAATATATATTTCCAGATTCTTACTCAAAATCTTGGGTCTTTTAAGAGGACAAAGTATAACTACGAGTAAGCTTAATCCACAATACGATCAACTCGTTAACCCGTATATCATTCAAACCGTTTACCCCTCATCCTTCCCTCTAAACAAGATCAACTGCCTCCCCGTCTGTTGAGACGTCAAAAACATGATATTCGGTTGACTGCTCTTGGCTACATCAGGCGAACAAATACCACCCATGCGGTAATCGGGATCCGGTAATTGGGCCGGATCGACAAATTGGCCGACAAATTCCTCAACACCAAGTCCTTTTGCGGTACGATCGATTTGGATCTTAATGAAGTTGTTTTCTTTATCGATGAAGCCCGAAACGGGGTTGGCGTGGTACAGACGATCCGTACTAGGACTGGTCATTGGTGTACAGTTCGCCGATAATTCGGCGCTGCCGTTAGGGGGGCCGTTGGTGATTTCAGTCGGACTGACCGCAATAGCAGGAATTAAATTGGATTTTTCATTACCGAATTCATCCAGGTCAGGTCTAAACCAGATGCAATAATCGCGGTTATTCGGACTGAACCAGGCATCGACTACCAAGGGTGGGGGAGAGGGCGGAATAGTAGGAATAATGATCAACGGTGGAGTTGGGGTTATGAAAAAAGGATTGTCAACGAAAAAGGTTTCATCCACAATATTGGTGGTGGAGCCAATGGGAATGAATTGACCGGAACAATCAGGATCGTCAATCAAAAAAGTAGCATTATTACTAACTTCTTCGGGGATACGGACAATCGCTGCTCCTAAGGTTTCCTCAAAACTACTTCTTAGTTCTATTACTTCTGAGCTCGGGGAGCCAGTAGACATTAAGATCTTTCTTCCTTCCAGAAAGTTGGAAGGATTAGAAGCGATCATCAATTCCGTCCCCGCCTGGTAAGGGCCTTGAGGGACGATGACGTTGTTAGCAGGGAAAGATTCGCACTCCGGATTGCAGGCCAAACTTACTAAGACAATAGAGGCAATTATGCATCCTCTCATTATTAATGTAGACATATTCAAAAAAAATTATGGGTTAAGTTTTAAGCTTCAAAACTAAGGAAAGAATGACATATTATATTAATTTCAATTCACATTTACCGTCAAAATAATGGGAACGATTTTTCCGGTACTCCGGGTACTGACTTCAAAAGCCATTTCATTTGGTTGGTAAGTAATATCTGAAGAAGGTACCATATACTTTCCGAGGATCTCAAATAAACGTCCGGACATATTGGCTTTAGCTTTTGCTAATTCTGCTGCCAGCAATTTAATGTATTCTGCTTTGATCTTGTTCTTTGAAAACAGCACTACCAGGTGGTCATCGCCTTTGTGGGTTAACTCCAAGGCCGAGTCTTCCGTGGGAATGGTAAGTACTGAGCCGTTTTCCCAGATTAAGGCCGATTGTTTTTGTCCGGTGAATTGGTCGTTATAATCTTCCGATCTGGGAAAATGTACCTGGGTTTTCCCAATTGCGTCAATACTGAAAACATAAATATAACTGTTTTGAAAGCCGTTTTTGACCAATAATTGAAATTTATCTCCCTTTTGCCAGCTGCCTTTTAACTGGTAATGTTCATTTGAAAACTGGACTTTGGCTTCTTCGAACATCGGCCCATTGTCCCAACCGATGTAGTGCTGAAAACCAAAATAACCTGAAAATTTGGTGAGCGGCCTGCTTTGCGTTTTTTCTGAGTTGACTTTCCGCTTTTTTTCCAGCGGTGTTGGTTGCTGGGTATTCGTAATCTTGTCTGCATCGAAAGTGATGGGATCTGCATCCGTCAACATTAGAGCGAAAGCCTGGCGGCAATGTTTGGCAAAATGGGCGTACCGTATCCAGATAAAACCGTTTTCACCCCAGTTTTTTCCCCAGCTGTTCATTATCTTAAAAGCGCCTTTCATTTCCGCTGCTACGGGCCTCAAGGGACTACTGAACTTGTTATCATCATAACCGACTACGACCATGGCGTGACCGCCGGCATAGGTTTTGTCGCCAACGGTGGGCAGCCAGCTCTGGTCGCCCGCTTTGATCTGGTAAAAGTTATTCAGAACCGTCATCCCTACTATCACCGGCTTGTTTTGGGCCAGGACTAACTTCACTTTTTTGATCTTTTCTTCACTATCTGTGGAAATTCTGAATAGTGGAAGATAATCTTCAATCCGGTATTTTTCTGCTTTCTGTAATAACCCCGGCGTTACTTCCTTATTGCAATCATTGATGTCAAAATCAAAATCACTGGCCAGGCAGTTACCTTTTTCCTGGATCAGGTTCAAAGCTTTGGGCATGGTTATCCCCAGATCACAATTCCCGGTGCTGATCTGATTGTAAACGAACAAGGCTGAATTGGCATTTTCCGAAATCTGCCGCCGGTCCTTCCAATTGTTTTTGATGGCTCTTTCGATCGTCATCGCTCCATAACCTACCGACCAGCCCACGCAGGAAGAAATGTCTCCCTGATGCCGGATCTCGGGACAGTAAGGAGATAGGTCGACTTTGTCTTTCAATGCTCTTGCGCCGCTCCCGATCCGGATATGCTCTGATGTAAAAGACAAAGATTCGTATTCTTCTTCATCCATAACTAAGCCACTTTTCAATGGTTGCTGGGCAAACGAAAAGATTGAAGTCGTAAACACTGTAAATGTGAGAAAGAGAACTTTTTGCATAACACTTCAAAGATTAAAAAATACCAAAATACCCTCTGTTAGAGTCAACAGAGGGTCGTGTTTATAGGATCAGATAAGTTCTACTGTGTGTTGGGTTTAACGGCCCCTTACTTTAAAAGTACTGTATTGGGTAGTTTTACCACCTTTTTTATCGGTAATTACCGCTTTTAGCTTGTAAGTACCAGGTTTTAACACCTTGGGCCCACCCCTAAGTCCACTTCCTTTTCCCCATGCGAATGGATATCTGGTGTCTCTGCCGACTGATCGGTTATTAATATACAAGTCGATTGAGGAGATGTTTTTCGGCTCTTTGGGGTCAATTTTTACCCAAAATAAAGAGTCTCTAATGAAAGAATTTGGCTTCGGATAATCAAAAGTTACTCCTAGGTTAGTACTCGGTGAAGTACTTTTTTGAGCGGATAACGTGGAAATGGAAGCTACAAACAATACTAAAATTGCCAATACTGAAAATAAGTTTTTCATGTTGTTTTTTAATTTAAGTTAAATAACCAATACACTTCATCGTAAAATGGAGTATGAGATTGTCCTTTCAAAAAAATGATATTAACACTTTCTTAACACTTTGAGGATGGAAATATCAAAAGTGCTTGATTTTTTCTTCAGTAGAATAATTGTCGAATGAATAATAATTCCTAACAGTAGGTAAAATAAAAGGAGGGCTGAAGCAAAGGTACAAAAGTCTCTGGATATTCTGACTCAATGGTACCTTTGCTTGGGAATAAATGAGGTGCGAAATAGGTGGAAAGGGGAGGTGCGGGTATTTATTTACTCTTTATTAGGACGTTTATACCTCACCGGCGCCGGCGGTTCCGGCATCAATTCGAATTCGTCTTGCGCTAATAACCGTAAACCCTCCTCTACTGCCGCTTCCAGTTGAGGATCGTGCCCTTCCATGACTTTTTTAGGGTCTTGGATGATCTCGATATCTGGACTAACACCCTCACCTTCTACGGCCCATTTGCCCTCGACATCGTAGAAACCACCCCGCGGAGCAACAAACCTTCCGCCATCTATAAAGGGCGGCGTATCCCAGGTGCCTACCAAACCTCCCCAGGTGCGCGTACCTACCAACGGACCAATATCAGCAGCTTTAAACATGTAAGGCAATAAATCGCCACCCGAACCGGCACGCTCATTGATGATCATTACCTTAGGCCCCCAAATGCCGGCCATTGGAGTAGTCCAGGGACGACGATCGTTAGCCGCGCTATTGAAATAACCAAATAACTGGCGATTCATAATATCGATCATATAATCGGCAGCGGAACCACCACCGTTATTGCGTTCGTCGATGACAACACCTTTACGGTCCTGCTGTGCAAAATAATAGCGGTTGAAAGCAGAGAAACCACTTCCCCCGGTATTAGGCAAATAAACGTAAGCCAGTTTACCACCTGATAATTCATCCACCTTTCGGCGGTTGCTCTCGATCCAGTCGTAAGAACGCAACTGGTATTCACTACTGACCGGCTTAACGGTCACCAGCCGGGCATCTTCCATGGTTGGACCGTTATTGATCAGCAGAACCGTTTGACGGTTTACTGTTTCTTCAAATAAACTGAAGATGTTTTGATCGCCTGTGAGTTCCTGGCCATTGACGGCAAGGATATAATCACCGGCTTCAATGTTTAGCCCTGGTAAGGCGAGTGGACCTTGAAGATTAGGATTCCAGCTTTCTCCAGTGTAGATCTTTTTGATCCGGTAACGATTGTTTTCAATGACATAATCCGCCCCCAGCAGACCAACGCCTACTCTTTCAAGGTCGGGCATATCGCCTCCACGTACGTAAGAATGTCCTACCGCTACTTCTCCACTCATGATATCTAAAACATAGTTCAGATCGGAACGATGGCGAACGTGATCGATCCATGGGCTATACCAATTCCAGACATCGTCCCAAGGAGCACCGTGGACATTTTCCACGTAAAGAAAGTCGCGCATATAACGCCAACCTTCCCTAAAGATCTGTTGGTACTCTCCCTGCGGATCTATTTTTATACGCAACTTCATCGTTAACTTGCCATCTCCATTTTTTGGTTTGCTACCGGTTCCCACGATCGACCATCCTCCATTGGTCTGCACCAATATTGATTTACGGTCAAAAGAAGTTACGGCTTGCCGTACGCCGGTCATAAATTCCGTACTTTCTTTTTCTTTGATGTCATATTTATGGAGTTTAACTCCCGATTCATTAGGAATGGATTCTGTATAGAAGACCGTATTTTCAGGCCCTTTGAGTAAGCTTTGGTAATTGCGGGTCGGAACATCAATGGCCAAGATCCGGTTTTGAATACCCTCCAGGTCAATTTGGACGGTAGTTTCTTCAGTTTCTTCTCCATTTTTATCATTCTTCTCTTCTTTTTCCTCGTCTCCAGTTTTAGGCAGGAAAGGAGAAGGTTCATTTTGATCCAGGACGATCAGGTAGATACTGCGACTCACATCGGGGTCATAACTACTCATATCCAGCCAACCGGTATTTAAACCATAATTAGTACTGGCAAGAAAATAGAGGTATTTACCATTTTCGTCCCAAACCGGAGTAGTGGCGTCGGCCATGCCATCCGTTAGTTGGTGCCGCTCTCCACTTTCAATATTATAAACGAAAATGGCTTTGAAATGGCTTTCCAACTGACGGGCGTAGGCAATCCATTTGCTATCGGGAGACCAAACCGGGTTCATTGCCCGGTTGGGATGAGCGTATCGGTCAGTATCCACTTTTTTTGCGGTGCCGGATTCAACGTTCACATACCAGATGTTGTAATCGGTGTCGGTGTAGGCGATGTATTTTCCGTCACCGGACCAGGTAGGCCGGAAATAAAAAGTAGGATTGGGAAGTGTTATCGTCTTTTTTTGCTCACCTAGTTGATCCGCAATAACCAGTTTATATTCTCCGCTTTCATCGGAAAACCAGGCTATTTGATCACCTTTTGGTGACCAGACCGGCTGACGTTCAGCGGATCTGGGCTTGCGGGTAAGATTACGCCAATCTCCCTCTTCCTTAGGTACGGTAAATATTTCGCCACGGTATTCAAAGATGGCTCTTTTACCGGTAGGGCTGATTTGAGGGTTGGTCAAAGAGCGGGCACTGACATCTTCCCAGCGGGGACGGGCGAAACTCATATCTCCTTTTACATTAACATCCAGTTGTTTTGTTGAGCCAGAAGTTGGATCTAATAAATGTAAATATCCTCCCTGTTCGTAAACGATACCTTCAGGTCCGGCGTCCAAGCTCTTTATATCGAAATCAGCGTGTCGAGTGACTTGCCGCAAGGCTTGCGTAGCGGGATTGAAGGCCCAGATATTCATGGCGTAATCCCTTTCGCTTAAAAAGAAAACCTCTTCTCCGTACCACACTGGATCTAAGTGTCTTTCCTGAGTAGGTTGCGGCGTACGGATCAATTCCAATGTTTCCAGGTTGACGATCCAGATGGGCATGGCCTGTCCGCCACGGTAGTTGCGCCATTCGGGGTCCCAAAAGGTGATCGGAACATAAGCGATGTGTTTACCATCCGGAGAGACCTCTCCCCACGCTGCTCTGGGTACTTTTATCGGTTCCGGAAACCCTCCGTCTAAACCAATTGTGAATAATTTATTCAAGCGCGTAGGGTGGCCGTACCTGCTTGAACGAAAAATGATCTTATTATCCGGTGTCCAACCCTGAACGATATCTGATCCGGGATGAAAGGATAATCGTTGCGGGCTACCGCCGGTAGCAGGAATGACGTATACATCGGTATTTCCATCATATTCCGCAGAAAAAGCGATATATTTTTCATCTGTAGAAAAATGAGGATGGGTTTCCGACCCTTCATTGCTGGTCAGTCGTTGAGCGTCTCCTCCATTGCGATCGACTATCCACAGGTCGTCTGCGTAGACGAAAACAATTTTGTCTTTGGATAGGGTCGGCCGGCGCAGTAGTTGAGTGCCTTGAGCCAAAAGATAGACTGAAGACAGCAAAAAAATGATAATGGTAAGTTGGTTTTTCATTTTTTACTTTTTGCTATTATACTGCAATTTTTGCAGGGATAAAAATATTGTATTTTGGGGGAGACATTTTATCCATAAGTTACACATTAAGGTATAAGAAAGTATTGGTCGAAGATATTGCGAATTCAGGTCTGTCGTATTGGTTCTGAATTCCAGGATTGAGAAGACGCCGAACAAGCCTATTAAATGTTCGAAAAAAGTTAATAGCTCACTATGCGTATTTTAATTGTAGAAGACGATGTCATAACTGCCGAGGATATTGCAGATCTTTTAGAGGAAGCAGGTTTTCAAATCTCCGGTATTGCCTACCACGGCAAAGAAGCACTGAATGAATTGGAAAACAATACACCTGACCTAGTCTTATTAGATATTCATTTAAACCAAGGCCTGACTGGCATCCAGCTTGCGCATATTATCAATAAAAAGTACCAGCTTCCTTTTCTCTATTTAACGGCATTTTCTGATCAAAAGACGGTAAATCAGGTGAAAACGACCCATCCCATGGGATACCTGGTTAAGCCTTTTGATGAAAAATCTTTGATCACGACAATTGAAATTGCCTACTACAATTACGCACAATTGTGGAAAAACCGTCGCCCTGATTTGACGAAACCATTGATCAATCAACAAATCCATACGCCATTGACTTCTCGGGAATTTTGTATCCTACAACTGTTATTAGAAGGCATGACTAACAAACAGATTGCGGAAGAATTATGTGTTTCTACCAATACCGTAAAGACTCACCTTTCCAATATTTACTTAAAGTTAGAAGTAAACTCTCGTTCCAAGATCTTTACCCGTATGAATACATTGTTGCGGAAAGCTTCTTGATTGAAATATTGATTTTAGAGGATGTTTAAATTTCTAACCAGATCCTGACATTCATCGTCAGGATCTGGTATCTTATTTCCCTAAATCACCCATTTGGGTGAAAGAATATTCTAATAATTGGAATAGAATTGCAGCGATCTTTATTTCATCATTTAAAAATTCCGATTATGAAAAGACTATTTATGGGAACAATAAGTCTGTTCCTACTGTGCTTGTTTTGTTTCAGTGTTCCGGCTGCTGCCCAATCTGAAAGTAAGGGGATCTCAAAAAGAGACAAGGATGCTATCAAACGTATTTTGAAAGGTGTCGATCCCTCGAAATATTACGTACGCTTTAACGGAGGTGAAGAAACCTATGGCAGAAAAAAAGTCTCAATGAATGATTTGAAGCGCGTGAGTAAGTATTCCAATCCTAGAACTGCAGCGGGATGGATTATCGTAATTGTAGAGGGGGCTGACGTTGTTTGGATTGTCGCTGTCGGCAAGGAAGAGCTTAAACGTACCCTGGGAGAGCGAAGAGCTCAACAGTTGCAATCTATTGCAGCGAAATACGATTGATGCAGGAAGGGATATACCTGAAAGCCTCTTCATGAGGGGCTTTCAGGGTATTCAACTTCCATTCATATTTCATTAAAAAGTATGTTTATGAAAAAAATAATATATGGTCTTGCATTTTTTCATCTTACACTGATGACCTTGTCAGTATTTCATCTTACCGACAAGATATTGTACGCTAAACAAGTGGCTATCCCATTAAATTTTTTGACTTCTCTTAATTATTCTGCCTGGCGTTACGGATTCTTTTCTCCCGATGTGGGGAAAAGTGTTGAGGTCAATATTGATCTGCCCACCTTCGAGGGTGAGGTTAAGCATTTTTCCACAGGAAAAGGCTTTGATTTCTATACCGCAAACCAGGAAGCTGAAAATCGGTTTTATAACCTGAAAATCAAAACGGCTGCCGATACTGCCTTTCAGGATCTCATTATCCGGTCTGTTTCAACCAAGATCTTAAATGAAGAAATGGATGCAGTGGGTATCAATTTTAATATGCGCAGTATCCGTTTTCCAACAATGGTTGAATACCGCAATGGTGTCGCACCCGATTCTTCTGACTTTTACCAGATTGCGTTTGGTTTGTACTGATCTGAATTCATCCAAAAAACATTAAAAGATATGTTTCATTCATTTTTCAATCGGTTTTTCAATGCACCTTTATCGCCTATTCCACTTGGAATATTCAGAATTTTGATCGCTGCCTTTATGCTATTGCAGGCAGGGCTTTGGTATCCGGACTGGATAGATTTTTTTGCACAGGAAGGGTGGATACAGTGGGAGATCTCCAAAGCTGATAATATGCCCTGGGAGCTGCATCTGCAGGACCTTTACCATTGGCTATCACCGTTGGGGGTAACCGCAGATCAGATGCCTATGTTATTTTTTGGAGCCTACGTCGTTTGTGCGTTTGGCTTATTACTGGGCTGGTATACCCGGATTTGGGCAATCCTTTGTTATCTACTCCATTACGTGATTATGGGAACGATCCCGATGTTTACTTATGGCGTGGATATTTTTCTCCATATATCATTGTTTTACATTATGCTAATGCCAGTAGGAAAAGCCTTTTCACTGGATACATTTTTGGGCCGCTTAACAACTGATCCCCATTGGTCAGTGACTTTATCGATCAGGGTGTTGCAACTTCATTTGTGTTTGGTGTATTTTTCTGCAGGATACGAGAAAATGCTTGCCCCCGAGTGGTGGGATGGTAATGTGATCTGGCGGGCATTGGTACAACCTAGTTTTAATCAATTTGAACTGACCTGGTTGGCCTGGACACCGGTTATTCCAATGGTACTTGGATGGTTTACGATGATTGTAGAGGTGGGGTACGTTGTGGGGATGTGGATCAGGAAGGTCAGGGTCTTCTGGTTGGCAGGTATCGTAAGCCTTCATCTGGGAATCATGTTGTTTTTAGGGTTATATTGCTTTGGATTGATCATGATTATTTTGTCTGTTTCTGCTTTTGGATATCCGGCGTGGTTAGATATCAAAAACTGGAGCAGGCAAAAAACGGAAGTGCCTAACCAGCAAGGGATGTTTGCAGCTTTGGCGTTGCCGAAGGATTAGCTGCCAATTGCGGATCATGAAAGGTAATTGTAGTAGTAGATCCGTCGTTGTTTAATATTTCCAAATGACCATTTAGCTTTTTGACGAATGCGTGAATGAGCCGGTTGCCAAAACTTTTAGAATTGGTGAACGATGCTGGATCGATGCCCACGCCATTATCTTGGACCTCCAGTTTCATTCGGTTATTTTCCGTTTTTAAAGTGATGGATAAATTTCCGTCGGTGTGGTCGGGAAAAGCGTGTTTTAAGGTGTTGCTGATTAATTCGTTGACGATCAAGCCCAAAGGAATTAGAGTATCAACATCCAAATCAATTTCCTGGATGTTTTTCACCAAGGTTATTTGATCTTTTTTGATGTTGTAGGACTTGAATAATCCTTCGATCAATTCGTCTAAGTATTGCTTCACTTCTACTTTGGTCAATTTATCCTCCTGGTAAAGATTTTGGTGTAAAATGGACATTGAACGAACCCGGTTGCGGCTTTCGGTGATTGCTTCCAGAGCTGCTTCGTCTTCAATATGCCTGGACTGTAAGCGGAGCAGGCTGGAAATGACCTGAAGGTTGTTTTTGACCCGGTGGTGAATTTCTCTTAACAGGAGGTTCTTATCTTCCAGTGCTTGTGCGATAATGGTGTTTTTTTCTTTCAACAAGGTGTTTGCTTTTGTCTTATCCCGCGCATTTTTGAAAACCAGGATAGCCAAAATGGCTAATCCGATCAGGCCGATGATCATAACCAGCCGTTCAGATTGATTTTTGGCAATTTTTAGATCCTTCAATTCGTTTTGAGAAGCAAGAAGAGCAATTTCCTGGTCTTTTTTCTCCGCTTCGTATTTCTGTAGCGCATCATTAAGCATCCTGGTGCTTTCCTCATCCATCAAAGTGTCTTTGAAGGCGACATACCATTTGAAATATTGCAAAGCGTTAGGGTAATCTCCTGTACCTTCGAAGGCTAAAGGCAGATCCTCCAAAACATCCTTTTTGAGAGATGTAAAGTCGTGTTGCTGGATGACATTGATGGCTTCGGTCAAATTTTGAAGGGCTTCTGCGTATTCTTTTTGGCGTAATTTTGATCTTCCGTAGCCTTTGAGATTAGCCGCATAAGCATAATTATTGACACCTATGGTTTGTTGGATAGATTTTTGGTACCACTCATCCGCTTCCGCGTATTTTTCCAGGGCTAATTTTGTATTGGCTAAATTGGTTTGAACAATGGTGGAAAGCCTCGGAAATCCGGAGTTCTCTAGTAATGTAATTGCTTCGGTAAGTAAGTTTTCACTTTGGAGATAATTTCCTTTTCTAAATTCGATGTTGCTTAAATTATTGAGTGCAAGGGCCGTCCTTCGGGAGTCTTTTAGTGTAGAGAAAATGTCATACGATTTTCGGAAATAAATCGCTGTTAAAGAGTCTTTTCCACTATTTTCGTAAGCCGCAGCAATACTATTATATACTGAGCCCATTCGAGTGGAGTCTTTTTGTGCTTCAAAGAATTTTACGGCAGTAACGAGTTCTTTTACTGCTTGCTCATAATCGCCTAATCGGACGTATAAATTCCCTCGATAAGCATGACCAATTGCAATTTTATGGTCTAGTTTTAGCTTATTGGCCAATGAAAGGTATTCTTCAGCGTATTGCATAGCTTCTGAAAAATCCTGGTAGACCGTAAGCTTTCGCAGGTCATTGTACCACTCCATCTTTAGGGAGTCGTTCTCGGAATGAGCGATCAGGGATTTAATGCTATCAACTTTTGTATCTGGTTGAGAGAGGAGGAGGTTAGAAAGCGCACCTAGCATAAAAAGTGGAATGATTTTTTTCATAAACCCTTGGGATTAGTTGAACAACAAATGTAAAAATTTCGGAGATAAAGTTGTCTCTAGATGCTTCGCATGATGTCTGTATATGTTATTTACGCTTACCTTTACGTAAATTTGAGCGTAAAATTCAAAATACATGCGACGCCACGAATCCCTGATTCCACTTTCCCGTTTTCACCGCAGCGTTTTGTTTGTAGCCCAAATGGCGAAACGCAACGGTCCTCAATTTAAAGGCTATCCCACGGATATTGAAGGTAAGGCCCGATATGCGGTGGAATTTTTTGCGGATAAACTGCAAGCACATTTTCAACTTGAAGAGACAAAGTTATTACCAGTAATTAAAGGCAAGGATACGGAGCTGGACGCGATCATTAGTGAAATTGAAGCGGAACATGTCCATTTGACCCACCTATTTGAAGGGCTGAAATCTCCTTCGGATACGGAGAGTCAGTTAGATGAATTGGGCTTTGCATTGGAGGCGCATGTTCGCAAGGAAGAGCGGGTGCTTTTTCAAAAAATCCAGGTGGTGTTGACGGAAAGTGAATTGCAACAACTGGTATTATAGATGATACCTTCGGGCAGGAGTCACCTTGAAGTTAGCACCCCAATTTCCGCTACTGCCGGTGGATTCCCATCCGTCGTTTTTAATGCGGTTAATTTAATGTACCTGGCCTTTGTTTTTGCAAAGGTGAACCGTCTTAAAGTTGGATTATTGAATATATTATCCATTTCTCCTTGTACTACTCTTCGCCAGTTTTTATTGTCCAGGCTAGTAAAAAAAGCGTATTCCTGAATGATGCCTTTTATCCAACGATCTTGCATTGGAACATAGGAAAAGCCTTGTATTTCCAATGTTTCCCCTAAATCGATCACGATTTCGTTGGTATTGTCACCGGGGCTCCACCAGGTTTTTTCATCGCCGTCTATAATATGGAAAGCGTTAGTGTCGGGATGTAAAACGGACCATTTTTCTGGGGCGATGTCCAATTCAAGTCGGCTGATCTCACTTTTTTGCGTCCCCACAACGGCAAATGCCTGGATAACAATGGGATTTTTATTGAAAAAACGCGTTTTGTATTTTGTTGAGTTATCAGTTGGCGTACTCCCATCAATGGTGTAATAAATATCAACCCCTTCTTCTGGTACCGATAATGTGATTTCACCGGCTTTATTCCTTGTAATGGCAGGAGGCACTAGTAATTTTGGAGCCTGAAACACTTCAATATTGGATAACGTAGGGCAGGCTCTGGATGCTTTAATATTAATGCGTAATGCTGTGGTGGTAATATCAGGAAAACGTAAGATGCGTTTGTAGCCAACGGTTGTTTGAGTAGCAAACTCCTGCCAGCCATCGCCGTTTTTGGCTTCTAATGCAAAAGCTTTGATCCGCTGGCCTAGCGGTATGTATTCCTGCAGCAGTACCCGGTTGAAGGTTGTAGGTTGTTCAAAATCTATGGTTAAAGTGGCCGATTTGATGCCGTCTGCCGTCGCCCAGTAAGTATCTTTATTACCATCGAGTGCTTTGCCGGCTTCGTAGCCTTTACCCCTTTCATTGGAAGCACTGGCCGTCTTTCCTTCGGCTAATTCATTTGCAAAATCTTCCTTTATTTTTTTACCCAATTTCAATACCTGTTCCACATCTTTTTCGTGGATCAAGCCCCTTTTATCCACCGGAAAGTTGAGTAAAAAAGAAGTGTTACGCCCGATAGACTGGTAGTAAATATCCAACAGTCGCGGCAATGATTTTACTTTGTGGTCTTCGTATTCGTGGTAATACCATCCCGGACGGATAGAAACATTAGTTTCAGCAGGTACCCAATGCGTACCGTTCTCCTGGCCTCTGGCGTATTTTGCCGCGTATTCCGGCATGCCTGGATATACACTATCGCGCATTAACATGGACCAGGTTGTGGGATAAGCCTGGCCGTATTCATTTCCAATCCAACGAACATCCGGTCCCGCATCGCTGAAGATCACCGCCTTCGGTTGTAACTCCCGAATCATGGCGTATGTATCTTCCCAATCGTAATAGCTAAGCTTGTCAACTCTTCTTTCTTCATTAGCACCTCCGTAATATCCCGTTCCTCCGTTGGCACCATCGAACCACACTTCAAAAACTTCTCCGTAATTTGTCAACAACTCCTTCAATTGATTACGAAAGTAGGTGATGTATTCCGGTTGGCCATAATCAGGATGATTTCTATCCCAGGGAGAAAGGTATACTCCGAATTTTAAACCATATTCCTTACAAGCGTCAGCCAATTCTTTGACAACGTCTCCTTTACCGTTTTTCCAGGGGGAATACTTAACCGAATGGTCGGTATACTCGGAAGGCCATAAACAAAAGCCATCATGGTGTTTTGTGGTTAAAATGATGCCCTTCATGCCTGCTTCCTTACAAACGCGGGCCCATTGTCGGCAATCCAATTGAGTAGGGTTGAACTGTTCTGGTTTTTCATCACCAAAGCCCCATTCCATATTCGAAAAAGTATTCATGTTGAAATGAACGAAGGCGTAAAACTCCAGCTCTTGCCAGGCCAGTTGCCGGGCTGATGGTAAGGGAAGAATTGGATCCGGAGGGGTTGGAGAGGTGCAACTCCATACCAGAACCCATAATGTAATAGTAATATATTTGTGCATTCGTGTCAATCTTTGATTAAGGGTTCAAGCTGGAAGCGTTTAGACAACTTTTCAAGAAAGAGGTCTTCCGCATAAAACTGCCAGTCGAAAGTACGGGTTTGGTTGGCCAGGTGGTGATGGTAATCTTGATCGAGCAAGTAGTCTTCGGGTTTATTTAATTGCCTTGTTTTACTATAAACAGCTTCTAGTTCCTGGCGTACTGCATTAAATGAGGAATACAATTCTTCTATTTTATCCCGGGCCGCATTGGTTTCTGCTTCGTTTTCGGCGGTATCATACTGTTGGATAGCCATTAACATATTCGGAGGGAAGGCAGCCATCTTATTGACCTGTTCGTAAACTTGCAGCCGGTATTTATTGCGGCTGGCCTTTGTTTGCAGATAGGCTATTTTTAAGTCTATCATATTGCAAATAGCGGATACTCTGCGTGCCTGGGCTAATTTATCAGCGTAATTTTCACTCCAGGCTCCTTTATTATCTTCATCGGGAAGATCAAGTAAATACGTCAGATAGTCAGGATCAGACTTTAAATAATTACGTTTGTTACCCTCTAAAAAAGCGTTTTTCCAAAAGCCGGCAGCAATTTCAAGGCTGTCGATGAAGGCATAATCCGATGAAGCCAGTTGATTCGAAAATGCCCGGCTGCGATAGGCCGATTTGATGGCCTCTTTGGCTCTTTTATCTCCCGTCCAGGTATATTCCGCAAAAAACGAAATACCGCGTTTGTACAATTCAAAGTGGGGCGAGTCATCATCCCACAAGGTAAGTAACAGGCCGTCTGCTTGGTTTTCGATTGAAATATTAGCAAAAGCCCGAATGGCGTCTATGTTACTTTCTTGTTGGGGCATTAAAACCCAGCGGGTTTGGCCTGCTGTAGCTCCCATGACTTGCAGACCGTTTTGGCGAAACCATTCCATTGCTTTCCGGTTGCCATAGGTTTGGGGAGAACTGTAGTTCCAACGCATGTAAATGCAATTTTTAGGGAATTGATCCAGTACTTCTGCTAAGCGGTTTTCATTTTTCGACCAGATTTCGTTTACTTCTGCTTCGGTGAGGGAAGTATTAAACATCGGCTGGTATACCTCAGCGTGTTTAAGTGGCATATCGTCCCAGAAAATCGGAATGCGGTCGTGAGCTTCCGCAAAAGCACATACTTTGTTTAACCAAATCAGTTGTAATTCTAAAGGAGAACGATTACTGCCGCCTCCGGTAGTATGGACTTCGTCGCCGCCAATATGAAGGTATTTACCATGAGGCGTAGCTTCAATAGCATCCAGATAAAGATCAAATTGCAATTCATAGGTCTCAGGAAGTAGAGGGTTGAACGCCCAATCACTTTGCGGATCATCGCGCAATGCTTTAAATTCTTCGTGTTTTAAAATAAAGGAAGCGTGGCCAAGTCCTTGGATCAACGGGCTGATCTCAATATTGCGTGCTTTGGCGTAATCACTTATTTTTTGCCATTCTTCAATGCTGATGGCAACACCGGAAGCGACAACGGGTTGGCGTTTGTATTCCAATTTATCTTCCATTTCAACGATAATGCCATTAATTTTATACTGTGCGAGTTCATCGATCAAATCGTAGTAGTATGATAGCTTTTCAAGGTGGTGTTTGAGATCCAGGTGAATGGCCCGGTACGCTAGTTCCGGATAATCTTCTATCTGACAAAGCGGTAGTCGGCCTCCCTGCTCAGTGGCATCTTCCATGATCTGCTCTAAAGTCATGAAGCTATACATTAATCCGGCAGGGTCTTTACCGGTAAGTTCAATCTTCTCATTGGAAATTTGCAACCTATATCCTTCCGCTTTTACACTCAAATTAGTATCGATTTGGCAGATGATTTGAGCTTGGTTGGGTTGTTCTGCCGGCTCAATACCTGCGAGCAATGTACCGCGGAAAGGTAGCTGAATATTCTCTTTTGTATAATAGTATTTAATATCCTCCGGATCCATCATACTATTACCTTGGATTTCCATTTGCTGAGGGAGCGGCAAAGGAGTAAAATCGATGGGATCTGTGTTATTAGATTGACAGGACAATAGCACTGCTAACAATCCGCACCAAATTAGTTGGTTCTTCATTTTATTTTGTGAATTGACTAAAATTTGGACTTTTGACGCTAGACGCTAGACGCTAGACGCTAGACGCTAGACGCTA
>CAZHNG010000139.1:0-16334 GCA_964533785.1 uncultured Saprospiraceae bacterium
CGTCGCGCATATCGAAAAAATTCCCACCTCAAAAAACGCATTAACTTCTGGCGGCAACTACTAGTCTTCAGGATCCATTTCTTCTAGTTCCTGAATAAATTGGGCAATAGCATCGAGATATGCTTGCTTTGCCTCTGGGTCAGCCATCAGATTTCTCAATAGGATATTACTACGCAGTCGGTCGATAAAATCAGCATACATTTTTTTCTTCTCATCCGTTTCTCTCAAGAAATCAGATTGATTGATAATGCCTTCTTTACCAAAATCCATTAGGGAGTGGAATTCAAGTAATTCTTCAACGGGAGCACCATTTTCATCAGAAAGCTGTACCGTTTTGCTAGGTTTGAATTTATCGAAGATATCCTCTACGGTTTTGCAATCCTGGTGAAAAGTTGGTTCAGGATCATCCTCATCCGTAAATTTCTGTATGTACATTACTCTATTGTTCGGAATTTCAGGCATGCCCTGTACGATATCATTTTCAATAAGCCAAGCACCCGGCCAAATGATATCTCTATGATCTCTGAATTTTGCCATAGTTAAATTATCGTTTTATATGTTGATTTACTGATTGGTAATCCAAGTTAGCTGCCCCTCTTCATCTAAATCTACATGGACGTGATCTCCCGCCTTAATTTCACCTTTGATGATCATTTTTGAAACGGGACGCGCCAATTGGCGGCGGATTTCACCGATCAAAGGCCTTGCTCCAAATTCGGGATTAAATCCATCAAAAGCAACCTTTTCCTCAGCTTTTTCGCTGAGGGTGAGTTGTATACCCTGGTTTTCCAGAAGCCATGCTAGTTTTTTTAGCTGAATCCTGAAAATTTGCAGGATACTGGACTCCGTTATTGGAGAAAAGGGCACGATGCTGTCGACGCGAGCGATGAATTCGGGGCGGAAGTGCTTTTTCATCAAAGTTCTCAGCATTCCCTCATCTGGTACTCTTCCCTGGTTGAATTCACTAACTACCACTTCTTGTTCGATATTTGAAGTGAACAAGATGATCGCATTAGAAAAATCCCCTTCCTTACCCAGCATATCCTTTACTTTACCTTCGTCCAAAATCTTCAAAAACACATCAAATATAGCTTTATCAGCTTTTTCAATTTCATCAAAAAGAACGATTGCGTACGACTTCTCCCTGATTTTGTTGACCAAAGGCCCTCCATTTTCATAACCTACATAGCCGGGAGGCGCCCCTAATAGCCCCGAACCGGAATGCTCTCCTTTAAACTCACTCATATCAAAACGGATCAGTGCAGTATCGTCGTTGAACAGCAGATTGGCCAGTGCTTTGGCCAGCTCTGTTTTTCCGGTACCAGTGGGTCCGAGGAAAAAGAATGACCCCACCGGTTTACCCGGCTCCCTGAGGCCGGCCCGGGCTTCTCTGACGGCTTCCGTAACTGCGTTTAAAGCATAAGACTGGCCAATTACTCTTTTACCCAGCTCATTCTCCATATTGAGCAACTTTTCCATTTCCTGGGTCTGGATCTTTCCGAGGGGAATACCGGTAGAATGTGATACCATCGAAGCAATATGCTGTGGCACGACCTGTTCGATCTCTATTTGAGCAATTTCTTTTATTTTGATCAATTTTTGCTGGAGATAGGCTTCATAATTACTCAAGTCATCCTTAGACAGGTTTTCTTCCTCCTCTAATTGGCCAATCAGAATTGGGCTAAGGCGATGATTGATCTGTCCCTCAAACCAAATGAGTTCTTTGAAATGAGTATTCTCTTCGGTCTCTTTTTTATTGCCTAACAATTCACTAAACTCTTTTTCCAGGTTTTCTATTACTTCCATCGATCCTTCTCTCAGTAGTCGAATGGCAGCCATCGTTTTATCCATTAGATCCACTGCGGTATCCGGCAATGACCTTTCGTTGAAATATCTTTTTGCTAATTTGACCGCCTCTTCTATGGAATCTTCAATCATCTGTACCTCGTGATGCTCTTCATATTTTGGCAAAATAGCCTTGAGCATACGAATGGCTGCTTCTTCCTCTGGCTCTTCAACTCTTAGAACTTCGAAGCGACGGGCAAAAGCTTCGTCTTTTTCTATATACCTGCGGTATTCCTCAAAAGTAGTTGCACCAATGACCTTAAGTTCCCCTCTGGCCAGATCCGGTTTAAGGAGGTTGACCGCACCTCCACCGGTCGATCCCTGGGTATCGGCCATAAGGGTATGAACCTCATCGATAAAAAGAATATGCCGGTCAATGAGTTTTACTTCTTTGAGTACTTTTTTGAGCCGGTCTTCTAGTTCTCCTTTATAGGAGGCACCTGCAATCAAAGCTCCTACGTCCAGTTCTAGCAAAGTGGAATCCCTCAGGTTGTAGGGTACTTCGTTGTTGATAATATTAAGAGCGAAGCCATCGACAAGAGCTGTCTTTCCAACTCCCGGTTCGCCAACGATAATGGCGTTTCGCTTGGTCCGGCGGGAAAGGATTTCACCAATCCTCCTGATTTCTGCCTCTCTCCCGATGATGGGATCGATTTTGCCTTCCCGGGCCAGCGCCGTTTTATCGATACAGAACTTATTGAGGTTTTGGAATTTTTTGGAATCGCTGAGTGCAGAACTGTCACCAAGTGCGCCTTCGGAAGCAGTCAATACCGAATCTGCTTGTATGCTGGAATTTCGTAAATAAAAGCCTAAAAGTTCGGGTTCGGTAACCGGAAATGACTTTAATTGCTCTTCAGTAAAAACCACGTGAGGGCGAGAAAGCGCAGTGAAAGCAGCAAAATTCGAAATTTGCGGTTCATTCAATTTCAAGCGGATCATATCCGCAACTTCCACTAGCTTGAGCATTCCTCTATCGGGCTCTAGCTCACTGGAAGCCTGCATCGCCTTTGGGAACATGGAAATACGTACATCGGCCCAATCTTTTATATAGGGCACATCGACCCCGTAGCCCTCCAGTTGTTCAACGAGGCCAAATTGACTGTTCATCAATGCTTTTAGCAGGTGACAACCCGAAAAAACATGATGCCGATTTTCCTTCGCAATGCTTTTGGAAATCTCAATAGCAGCGATTAATTCTCCAGAATAGGGAAAAGATGGAAACACAAATTGGGAATTGAGGTTATCTAATATGTTTCGGTTTTACAATGGATAAAAATAATAAAATATTGTGGAAAAGGGAATAATCGGTGTTTTTTTGTCAAATGGGCGTTGTTTGAAAGATCAATTTGACAAGAACTGCCTGAAATGAAAAATAAGAATGCTTATCTTGCGATTGCAACACGAATAGATTCATCATTAAGAGTAATCCTGAAAAATCCTCAGGTGAAAAAGACACTCAACAAAATACGAACGGCTATCAGTAATAACGAAATTGAACTCGCTTTCAGAGAACTCAACGACATTTTAGGGTTAATGCGCTCTGAAACAATAGACGATTTTGTTTTACTTAAAGCGCAGTGGAGAAAAACTCAATCCGACTTCAGACGAGGGCTTATTGATTACAAAACGCAAAATCATGCTAATAATAGCCTATTAAATTCCTTACTATCCATCGTTAATGAGCTGCAGGCAGACGAGTTTATTTTTAATATGCTTTTTGATTTGGAAGAAGCATTGTTTCAAAGAATGGCCTACGTCAAGACAAAGGGATTAAAGGTCAAAGGACTATGGATAGATGATGTTCCCGTGAATAATCTATACGAAGTAAGATTATTGAATGCTACGGGTATAACTTTCGATATAGTGCTGAATTCCACTACTGCCCTCGAACTCCTTGCCCAAAATCAATATGAGCTGATCATTTCTGGATTGGGGCGACAAGGGAATAAAAATGCAGGCCTTACATTTCTGAATCAATTGGTGGAAAAAAGGCTAGACGTGCCCTTTATACTCTATGACTTACGATTGGAAGGAAACAGGAGCCTTCCCGATCGAGCATTTGGTATAACCGATACGCCCAATGAGTTGGTGCATTTGGTTTTGGATGTGAGGGGAAGGAAGTCAGGGCAATCGCATTTAAAAATAAGAATTAGCTTCGGAACAAAAAGATGTCCCTTTCTAAACTAGGCAACCTATTTGATATATTTGAGTCCATCGAAGATCCGCGGCAATCAAGCGGTCATTTTCTTCATCCCTTGCCAGACTTAATCCTGTTGGTGATTACGGCCGTGATCTGTGGAGCTGATGAGTAGGCTAAGGTAGAGGAGTTCGTAAAAAGCCAGGAAGACTGGCTGCGGCAATACCGGCCTTTCCAGCATGGTATTCCCAGCCATGATACCTTGGGGCGGGTATTTGGGCGGTTGGCTCCCGAGCAATTTGAGCGTTGTTTTAGGCAATGGACCCAGAGCTTGGCTGAACTTTATGCCGGGAGAAGCAATTGCGATTGACGGTAAAACCGTGCGGGGCAGCCATGAGCGCACGCAGGGCAAAGAGGCTATCCATCTGGTCAGCGCCTTTGCTACTGCTAATAACCTGGCTTTGGCTCAGGTTAAAGTGGATGATAAATCCAACGAAATAACAGCTATTCCCCTGTTGTTGGAGTTGCTGGAACTGGACGGCTTTACGGTCACCATTGATGCGATGGGCACTCAGAAAGCTATCGCCACAAAGATCGTCGAACAGCAGGCCGACTATGTACTGGCGCTGAAAGACAATCAGCCCACTTTGCTGGAAGAAGTTCAACACGCCTTCAAGCATATGCCTATGGCCTACTCGGGCGAGGAGGTGGATGCCGGGCATGGGCGAATCGAGCAACGACATTGCGAAGTCGTTACCGACCTGCGATTCGTAGATGAGGCTGCGAATTGGCCAAATCTGAATAGTATCATTCGCTTGGCCAGTAACCGAACGGATAAAGCCAGTGGCAAACAGACCACGCAAGTGCGATACTTTATCAGTTCACTTACTGATGGAAAGGCCATCGCCCAGGCTATCCGTACGCATTGGCACATTGAAAACCGCCTGCACTGGATATTGGAGGTCCAGTTTGGCGAAGATACTCAGCGCAAGCGCTAGGGAGCTTCGGCTCAGAACTTCGCCATCATTACTAAGGTCGCTCTGGGCCTTTTACAACGCGAGACTTCGCTGAAAAGGGGCATCGCCACCAAGAGGCTCAAAGCGGGGTGGGACCTCAAATATCGACAAAAGGTCCTCAATCTTTAAATGCGATTGCCCTGGGAAGGAAGTATTGAAATGTAAGAGAATTGAAGTATTTCATTATAATGCCTAATCTTTACTAGGTTCATGGTAGTGTCACAAAAAGTAAAAAATATTGCTTTTACTATTGCAGAAGCTAGTGCCCAAATGTGATCCATTGAAGACCACTATTAATACATTTTTTTACTGCCCGTCGAAGAAAATAAATCGCTTCCAAATAGTCATTATATTCGTCATTTTCCCAGTCTAGTTGCTCTTTTCTAATTTGTATTTTTTCTAATTCTTCACGATATAGTAACATTTTTGACTTGCTTAGTCCTCCGACTAAGGGAAAGTCCTTTAGAGGCATACTGAAATCGTAAATTGGTTCAAGTAAATCAAGAAGAGACAATGATACCTGATTTTTCAACATAGTTTTTTCAATTTCTTCGTTCACAGTTCCCAATTTGAAATAATCCCCTTCGGGTATCAAATTTGTGCCCCAAAACGCAACAATCGTAATTAAAGCATAGCCATAAGAATGGGTAGAATAATCTTTATACGGCCTACCCAAGATTATCGTTTCCAGAGCTTCCTGCAAGGAGATTTTCCATTCTTGACTTTGAGATTGGTATGTACTGTAAGAAGGTGATTCAATAATATACCTAATCAGCTTAGTATTACCCGAGCCAAAAGAAGATTTAACATGCTCAATATCAACAGAATAAAATGAAAGAGTGACCCCCATATGTTAATATCAATTTATGTAAGATAATTTAGTACTGTGTCCAGCTAATGGAATTATTCACAACTTTTCCAGTGTTCTGGTCTACTTGAGTGTGGCCTTGCCATGCTCCTTCCTGTAGATCTGCTTTAGTAAACTCTTCTCCCGACAATCCTGTATTTTTCGCAGATGATCCTACAAGTTTTACTTTTTGGCCACTTACAAAGAACTGTATCTGTCGATCAGTCAAGGTGGAAGAATTAGATTTTGATTCGACAACACATACAATCTCTACTTTATTTCCTTTCTTTTTATATACAACAAAGTCAAATATCGTTGTGCCTGGGTGATTCTTAAATTTCCCCCAAACTTGTTGGGCAATTTCAAATCCATCTTTTTTCTTGAATTCTCGTCGTAATAATTCATATATCTTATCTTCTCCTGCATCACCGATTGTTTTACTGCAAACTGCCGCCAAGCCAAAAGGATCAGTCCAAAAGGTAGGGTTTTTTACATATTTGTAAAAATTAACGCCACCGCTAAGTCTAACAGGATCTTGACTGATATATGCACCAACTTCAGGGTCGTAATAACGGAATCTATTGTAAAACAATCCGGTTTCAACATCTTCATACTGACCTGGAAACCGGAAGGGACAATCTTCAGCTTTACCATATAAGTACTTTATGGATCCGTTTGTGTCAAATTCCGCTGACCAAACTTGGTTTCCCTTTTCATCGTACATCGAAAAAGGGGTCCCTAAATGGTCGCTTTGTATACTAAAAAAAACATCATTTTGTATTTTGCCAATTGGGCGAAATGAATCAGGATCAAAAATCCAGGTGATTAAATTCTCTTGATTAGGGGATAAAACTGCTTGGTTTGCAAAACTTGATGGGACGGTATCTTTAAATATGGCTTTTTTTCTGATTTCTATACCTTGAGATTTACCTAGGAATGAGGAAGGAAATAGTCTCTCTTCTAAATTGATTTCATTGTTTTCGAAATCATTGTTTAGGGACTTCTCATTTGCTAGATTAACACTTACATTTTCATTTAAGAGATTGATAGTAAATTCATGAACGGGAAAATTGCCGTTCCAAATCCAACAAGTTTTTGTATCATTAAATGTTTTGCTCACCCTCCTCCCCATTGCATCATAAGCAAATGCCACTTCCTTTTTATCGGGCCTTACAACTTTTACCAGTTCTCCGGACGCAGACCATTCGTAATTCCAAATTTCTTTTTCATTTGTTATCCTTTTAACTAGGTTACCTTCCCGGTCATAAAAATACTGTGTCCCATTGGCATTTAATAATTGACCTCCAGAGCCATAGGTTCTATCTGTCTTTTCAAGACTATTATACAAGTTCCCTGTTTTATCAGAAATTCTATTTTCATAAATTCCTTGCGAGTCAACTTTCTTGGTCAAATTGCCCATATCATCGTATAGCAATTTTGTAACAGTTTGCCCGAAGTCAATGTATTTCTTTAATCTATTGTTGGCCCCCCAATCGTATTCTCTTGACCTTTGAATTACGGTATCTTCTTCTTTTAAAACCTTATGTTTAATTGGTCGACCAATATTATCTCGTAACCATTCTTCCTTTAAACCTCCTGGGACATTTCGCTCGATTTCTAGTCCCAAAACATTTCTTTTGAATTGTATTTTCCAGTCACGATCGAAAACTTGTGTCTGAATTTCCAAAGCATCACCCATAAGATTTCTGGAAATGTCTAAATTCAAGCCCAAGGAAGTAGAAAGATGTGTTCTATTTCCAAGGGAATCATATTTCGAACAAACTTCAAAACCATTTTGGATTTCGGAGAGAACATTACCCCAAATATCTCTTTGAAATTGAACTGTTGTATCTAAATTATTGGCTTCTAGTAACTCGCCGTCCTCTCTGTAGACAAAATTTTCTTCTTCCCCGTTCGAATGCTTAATCTGGGTAATGCGTCCCATTGGATCATAGGAATATCTGGTTTTGATCTCAGAGAATCGCTGAACAGAAGTGATTTGACCCTTAGGGTCACGTTTATAACGATGCTTTATCCCGTCAAATCCAATTTCTTCAATTGGCTCTCCATTTGCGTTCAGTTTGAAATCATAGTTTCGGCCTTCTTCATTGTAAATTTTAAGTAAATTTCCTTCGGTATCGTAGTGAAATTCAATTCTATTGCCTTTTTCTATCTGAGCTTTCAAATTACCTAATCCAGTATATTCAAAATGAATATCCCTATCACTCGTTTTTATCCGAGTAACATTATTTTCTTCATCATACGCTATTTCTTTTCTGTTACCATCTGGGTCTTTCACCAAAGTACCTCTACCCAACAAATCGAATTCCCTGAATTGTACACTACCAACTGGATCAATTGACTCAAGATTCCTTCCAAGGTTGTCATATTTCCACCTTGAAGATGCGTTATCGGGAGAGGTAATTTGAATGATATTTCCTTGTTTGTCATATCCTATTAGTGTTCTTCCTCCATTGGGATCAACCATTAAAGACAGGAGTCCTCTTTCATTATAACTATACTGGTAAGTGGTACTATCGTTGTCGGTAATTTTCGCTATTCTCTCCTTTTTGTCGTAAAAAAATTGCTTTTTAACTCCAATTTGATTTGTGTAACTTTTAATTAGACCAGCTTCAGTGTAAGAAATCTGCAACGAACTTCCGTCCGGGTGGATAATTTTAGATATGTTCCCCCTTTTATCATATTCATATGCCCTTTTATTGCCTAGTTGATCAACTTCTTCAAGTAATTCATAATCAGCCGAATACTTATATCTTTTTTCATTTCCTAAAGCATCTAATTCCTTTAGGACTACTGCTCCATCATGATAATAAGTTTCGAAAAAACTTTCTATTTGCGCATTTTCTCTTTCAACAATCCGTTCGATTGTAGTTTTTCCTTTCTCATATACTAAATTTCCTTTATATAGATTTCCATCCCCATATGTATGTACACAACGGGCTCTGTGATCTTCCGCATCGTATTCATAATAAAAGCTTAACCCATCACGATATGTCAATTGAATCATTAAATGATTCTTATAGCTATACGACACTCTATGGTCTAATGCATTGGCAGCAAATAGTAGATTTCCATTATCGTCATATTTATAACGAACTATTGGAAAATCTTGATCATTTTCTTCAGGATGCGGGACATTGACGGACAAAATCTTTCCATGGACATCTGTATGGACTTCTAACTCCCTACCTGAACTATCAACGATCCTATTCAGTACTTTGTAATAGCTATCATACTCAAACCGAATAATGTTGCCAGAAGTATCTCCTACACTTGCCAAAGGCCAATTTTCTCCTTCTTCGTGAAAACGATAAAGGAGTCTGTTGGCATCACGCACAAAGTACCCATCGACATCTCTAAAAAGCTCAACTTTATCTTCCCGATCATAATCAGATTCTCCAATCTTAAGTTGTCGAAAAAATGTTACTCTGCCATCGGCCATTCTCAGTTTCACAAACGTTTTCCCTTCGAACGTTTGCGGACATAAAGACAAATCATAACTATGATGCCAGCCATAACCAATAGGACCATCGTATTGTGAATTAGAATAGTAGGTACACTCCCAATTGAAAGGTATAGGGCCGGGAAGGGAAAAATCTTCCCTTTCAGTAACTACTTTTCCTGTTGCCAGATCAATTGGTTCAAACCCCCAAGAGCATAACCTTTTGCTCACGGCATTTCCTTCTCCAGCTGCCCTTTTTAGTCCTTTATTGAAAAGCGTTAGCGCTTTCTTTCCAAGTTTAGTGCCCAGCTTCATCAACCCCATAAAAGCACCTCGCATAACCCAAGCGGTTAAAGGGGCAATCATTGGAGGTCCCATGACCATAACCGGAAAGCCTAACGGAACTGCCATGACGATCCCCATGGGCACGCTTAGTCCTTTCACACCTCCTTTTGCATTTGGATCACTGATACTCGGAGCAGGAGAACCAATATCAGCGCAACCCAACGCGATATCCGTCAACCGACTGAGCGGGAATACTTGTGTAATCGGAGCTGGTGGCGGCGGTGGTGGTGGCGGTGTTCCGGCAGCCCAAGCGGCGGCCGCTTGCGCCAAATAGCCCATATCACTAAAGCTCATTGCTGCACTTCCAACGGTTGCACTACCCGTAAAAACTTCTCCTTTGCTTTTGGGAGGCATGGGGAAAGGCCCCAACATTGGAAATTGTATTGGCAAATCGGCAATCTCCGTCATTGGTTGAGCTGCTAGTAATCCGTTTACTTTAATGGTTTGTCCAAAAGGTGCTGGTAAGTAATCAAAAACATCCAAAATCATACCCGAATAGGGATGCGGGGTTGGTGTTGGAACAGGTGGGGCTCCTACTAAATTAATATGTATATCCACTCCAACGACAAAATCCATGTGTTTAGCAGCAAACATATCTATATTTTTACGATCAGCGCTTGCCAATCTTCGCCTAATAATTCAATAAATTCTTCGTCTATTTCGTGCTGTTTTTTTCGTTCCCCTACTTTGGAGCATAAATCGATTAAGGCCTTGCCCACATACGGCAAAGTACTGACTTTTATCGATGATGGGTCCAATTTTCTCCCTGCTGTTAACGCATAGTTATAATATTCCCAGGCAGAAAAGGGATCATCTAGGTAGTAATCGTAGCTGAACCCGGCCATGCGCCAGGCTTCCAGAGCCAATTGATTTTTTTGGATATAGTCCGCAATTTGGCCCGCTTTGATGTAGGATTTCCCACCTTCTTCATACTCCTTTTGGGCCAATTGACACCCAGCAATTCCCATGAGGGTCTGTACTTCCAGTTGTTTTCCTAACTCCGGTTCTTCTTTCGCATAGTTCTCGGCAGTGGTATAACCTTCCATAAACCTGGCTACGGCGGTTTCAAAATCCTGCATTCCAATATAGCCATTTGCTAGCAGTATATAGATCGCAACTTGTAGATTTGGCCAGTTCTGAGCAGCGGCGATCTCCAATGCTTCTTTGGCAAAAGCTTCGGCCGTCGACATGTCTTTCTTACCGGCCGCCTGGCCAGCTTTCAAAACTGCTTTTTGTAGCTTCACCCCCGGTTCTTCTTCTTTACCCTGGGTGGCCTCTTCAAATACCTCTTGCATTGCCTCACTCATGTCGATATCTGATTGAAGAACCGCAGTTTTTTCAGGAAAATACGCTATGACGCGATCAAACATTGGAATGTCAGCTTCCTCCTTAACTAGTATTTTTATTTTGGAAGGAAACTCAAGCTCCAATAAACTCTCAATCCATAACGCCCACATTTTGGGGTTTTGGTTTTGCCTTGGTAATAAATAAGCCACAAAATATCCTTCCAATTCCTCTACCATATGGGCTAATTTGGAAAGAAGTTGCAGAAAGGCAAGTGGTGTCTTTTCTTCGGGAGTAGAAAGCAAGTTGGTTAAAACCTTGGCATGATTAAGATAGGCTTGGCTTTCTGGGTGATTAATTCGGGCAAAAAACTCCTCTATTAAATTAGCTGCATAAGTTTCTGCATCGGTAAAATCAGCTTGGAAAGTCAGAAAAAGAGAGGGTACATTACCTACATCAGTATCCTCAAACAGGACAAAGGCATCAATCATCTGTGATGCTTCTCGGTTAATTTGCCACACGACTAATGGGGCTTCCGAGGATTGTTCAAATGCCATCCACTTTTCTCCCAATTTGGTAAGGCGCCGTGTAATCGGATTTTCGGTGTTTTGTTCCGCCACTTTTCGTATTTTAGTTAAGTTGTAAACAACTGATGATGAATAGAGAGAATGATCGGAAAACGCTGGCTATTCTTCTTCAGAAGAAACGGCGCCGTCTAGCTTGAGTAGATAAGCCTTGGCAGCATATTCCTCTTGGATTTGGATACCTATGCTCACACTCTCCCGGGGTGGGTTGATTTCAAATTTGGTAATTTCCGCTTTGTCGAGAAGACCGTTTTCGACGTAGTCATTTAAGAAATTGGCAACCTTTTCTTTAATTTTTTCGGGGTCTTTTGGAAGATCAAAAACTGCCTTGTCGAGGATTTCAATCAATCCTGCTCTTATTTCATTAAGTATTGGGTTGTTCATAAATCAAAATTTGGAATAGCACTTGTCAATAATGCACTTCTTTATTTGAAACTAAGATAATATTTTTATGGCCTATTTAATAGAATAAAAAAATAAAATGTTAAACCAAGTGGAATATTGGAAATGATAAACGGCCCTATTGGCTTTTTTGTCTTTTCAATTTCAATAGAAAACTACTGCAATATGAATTTCCCCAACTTCTTGAAGTTTTTTACCAAAAAGGAAAGTATTGATATCAACGAAAAAGAAGAGCTCTTTATTGAGGGGGCTACCGTTGGAAATAGAGAACGGATAGAAATCTTTAATGAAGTACCTCTTCACCTGAAGATCTTGAATCATTTGAAACGATATTTTGTGGTGTTTTTGGTCGTAGGTCTAGTTTTGGGAATTGCCTTTTGGATGTTAGGAGGCAATTCTGCAGAACCAAAAAAGGCAGCAGCAGCAACTTTACCAGACTTGTCTAACTACACAGAGCGTCAATTCATGCTAGAGAACGAGCTCTCGTTTAGAGATTTTATGAAGCGTTTTGTTAAAGAAGAAAAGATTATCCAGACGCTTAATGAAGATGCAAAAGCCAAGGGTTTATCCACTCTTTTGGCCCAAACCGACTACAACACCTATTCTAGAGGTAATTCTGCCGCATCTCCTGATTTTTTGACCTTGAATAAAGATCGATTCTCATATTATCTTATCACAATAAAATCAACACTTCCTTCCATTGTAGAAATCCAACGACCGCAAGAACAGGATTTTGTCGCCCAAACCTGGATCCTGAAAGAAGACATGCTCGATATCATTACCCAGGAGCAGCCCCTGACAAAAATCACCATGGAACTAGTAGAAAAGATAGAAGACATTCTAAGCTGGTCAATAGGATTACGCAGCCTACGCAAAGGAGATATCATTTCTTTATTATGGGAGATTCGTTTTATCGAAGGACAACCCTTGTTAGAAGAAGATAAAAAGATCGTTGCCTTGATCATAAGATCGTCTTCGGTCGATACCACCTTACACGCATTTCGATATTCGCTGCAAGATGAAGAAGCCTTCTACGACTGGAAAGGAAGACCTTGGGAAAGGCAGTTTCTTTGCTCACCCGTTAAATATGGTAAAATTTCGTCCCGCTTTAACCTGAGTAGGTTCAATCCTGTTTTCAAGACAATAAAGCCACACCGGGGAACGGATTACGCAGCTCCGCGGGGTACTGAAATCTATGCTCTGGCGGATGGCAAAGTGGAAAAGATACTTCCCTTAAATGGCAACAACGGCAACTATATCAAGCTTAGTCACGGTCCTATTTACAGTTCGGGTTATCTACATCTTTCTGGTTTTGCTGAAGGACTCAAAAAAGGAGATAAAGTTAAACAAGGGCAAGTCATTGGTTATGTGGGATCAACCGGTGCTTCAACCGGACCGCACGTTTGCCTTCGTTTTTGGCGCAGGAATTATCAGGATGATTTCGTGGATGCTTTTAAGTACCTGCCCAAACCCGACCCTATTCACTATACCTTATTACCAGCCTATGTTGCCTACCGAGATTCCATTATGCGAATATTCGAAAAAGAAGAAGAACGTTAAATATTATTAAAACAATCGAAAATTGAATATATTTATACTAGCAACTTATTACGATAATGATTTATTCAATTTTCAAAATGCTCTTCAGTAGAAAACAGAGTGAAAGAGGAAAAGCTTTGATCAACATTAAGGACAAAACGAAAAAGGGTAAACAAAAAAAAGTTGATGATGATATCCGAATCTCTTTGAAGCCGAATACGGTCTCTCCTAATACAGGTGACGAAGATATCGTAATACTCCCCAAAGATTCCCTTTTCCCGGATATTACCATTGAGCTAAAAAAAACAAGCTCCAACCTCAAGTCTTCTATAAATTATGATGACATCCTGATCATCCTGAAAGGGTAACCTCGACAGGAAATTATCTCCACCTAAAAACCCAACCCATTAGTTGGTTTTTATAAACTTAATACCAACTAACAGCTGTCGATTATCGGCAATTCCTGAGCTTTGATTAACTAATTTTTTCACGGGATAGACCGATAATTGACCAATTTGTTGAATTAGAGCTTCGGATAGAAAATGCATTTTAGTCGCTGCCAGTTCCGCTTCCGAAAACTGGTGATTACTAGCGATCAGAACGAGTCCCGAATCATCAGAAATTTTTGTATAGTTTAGATAAAAGTCCTCTCCCGTAAATCTTACATAGTTAAGATCATCCAATGGTTTTTGAACCTTTGCCTCCAGGTAAATTTCAAGAATATTGACCTCATCATCATTCAGCATATCCCTTTCGACCCTTTCGATCACATCGAATATAGGTTGAATATCGAAGTTATCACTGTTATAGAGATCAATGTCTGAATCGAAGTTATCAGCAAAGCCAAGCGTGAAAATTTCTGAAGAAGAAAAGATATCATCCGTTAGACTAGGTTCTACAATTTCAATCAAATCGGGGCTTGTTTCTTCAACAAGAAGGTCAAAATATTCCGGCGTGTATTTTTTAACCCTTATGGGCTTCGGCGTTTTTTCTTCCCTCGTCTTTGGCTCGATATTCACCCAAGCGTTTCCAAAGTTAAAATCAGCGGCGGCGGCAATTGAAGCCCCCAATTGATCCCCTAGTTCATATAAAGTATGGGCCTTGACATTTTGATTAAACCGCCAGCCAATACCACCGTAAACATTATTAGTGGCGCCATTGCGGCCGCCTAATCGCAACATCAATTTATCCTGAAGAAATGAGATCCCCAAGGCAGCATCTACAATTTGCGTTTTCTCCAGGAAATTGTCAGAAGGCTGCGCCTGCCATCTGATCGACGGGATCAATTTCACTTCATTACCCAGATCTAAATGCAAGTTTGCCTGAATGGCAATATTGTCGTTTAAAGAAAATAACAATCCTTCACCGCTACTCCCCTCTTTCAGGTCAATACTTGCCGGAAACTGAGGGAAAAAGGCATATAGATTGAGAAAAGAATTGCTTTCGTTGCCAAACCTGAATTGGTAATTCAACCCGAGACTCAAGTTAATATTAGAAGCGCTGACGTCACTAAAATTGATTACATCCGCTACATTGGGGCTTCCAAAACCGAAAGATTGATAACGGGCAGCGGCGCCTAAAGAGAAGATATGTTCATCACTGAGACTGAGGTGAAATGCTCCATTTAGGCTGGCCCGAATGGTTTGTATGAGCCCCGCTTCGTCGTAGAAAAAAGAAGTGCCAATGCCTACGGCATCTTTCACTATGGTGTGCGAGGAGCCCAAGAAAGCCGTAGTAGGAGATTCTTCCGTATCCAACCACTTCTGGTAATAGCCTAAAAAAATGTGATTGGTATTGTCGATCCCTGCGGCGGCAGGATTGTCCATTTGGTAATAAAGCGTAGATGGAAGGAAAAATGGATTGGACTGGCTATTGGCGAAAATAGTCCAACAAAGTAATATCGAAAGTAAGTATAATTTTTTCATTTTGATGTGTTTAGAACTGAGCATCCACTAGAAAATCAACCAGCCACTAAACTATAATTATCTGTGATTGGTATGCTTTATGCTCATTTCGTTGCTTTAATTATATAGTGGAAGGAAGATCTATTTAATTACTGTAAGGTGCCCGGTTTGCGTAAAATTATCTGGTCCTGTGATTTTATACCAATAAGGCCCGGAAACCAGGTCTTCTGCATTCCAATCCATCGCATCGTCTACGGTAAAAGGTTCATCACAGCCCTTACAGCACCTGCCATCCCGGCTATAAAGCTCGATTTGCAACTCGCTTGGTTGTATGGAATTGGCTACCTGGATGTCCCAGGTTTCATTCATCGCGTCTCCGTTGGGCGTCAAGATATTTGGAATAAAAATGGGGCGCTCAATGGTTACCCTGAAGTTGCGGGATGCCTCACAGTTCACGTCAATTAGATTAACTATACAGCCTAACGTAACCTTTGCATTATCTTCCTCATTACCAAGGCTTGGATTACCCGTTAATCGATCGCCTTGACCTGCAAGCGGTACGCCAGAGAGCTCTTTTTCCTGCTGCTCCAATAATTCGCAAGAATATTCAAATGTAGCAGTGGGTAGGATTGCAGCAGAAAATGCAATTTCAAAAGGGCGGCCATCGGCAGCTAAAAAACCTTCTTCTGCTTGTTCACCCATTTCCAATTCTGTCATTAGATCTATCGTTGGCTTTTCAGTAACAATGATGTTCCCCACCGACGTGTCGGTACAGGCTCCATTGTCGACGATAAGCCTTATCTTTTCTCCCTCAGAGTTGAATGTGACGTTTATTTCATTTGGTTCTGAAATCTTAACACCGGCTGGAGCACCATCCCCAAAATCCCAATCATATTCTATAATATCCACATCGGCTTGGGGCTGAAAAGTGACGCTTCCCCCGAGACATATTTCGTCGGTGGACTGCT
>CAZHNG010000140.1:0-16266 GCA_964533785.1 uncultured Saprospiraceae bacterium
GCATCTCATCCAGCCATCTCAGACCATAATCGGTAATAAAGTCCGTCTTGTACAGAGGTAAGAGATCAGCCTCGATTGCCGAGGCATCTATCTCCTTTCCATCGAGATAAAACGGTCGTTGGAACTTGCCCGAAGGCGGAACAAAATATTCCGTTGTTGCCCAAAAGGTTAAAGATTTTTCGAAAGTTTCAGCAAAGTAGCAATGCTGAGGTACCCAGTCGTCAAAATGTTCTTTTCCGCTAATCACAGCTGAGTATCCCGCGTTTCTCAAAAGAGGGACGAAGGAAATGGCGCGTTCATCTCCTCCGTACAAGCCAGTGATCAGGGAAGAGCGGGTTGGGTTGCATTTGGCCATATTGTAAAACTGCTTAAAACGCAAACCACCTGCTGCCAGCCTGTCCAGGTTCGGGGTTTCAATTTCCGCACCATAGCAACCAAGGTCAGAATAGCCAATGTCATCTCCCATGATCAGAACAATATTGGGGGGATTTAGGTCCGGCTTACTTTCTCCTTGCTTGGTGGTTTTACACCCAACGAGTAAAAGCGCAAAAATGACTGTGAACGGAATAAGGTATAAGAATTTCATCCGGCAAGATTGGTGAAAAAATTAGGAATCTTTTCTCTCTTCGATCAGGCTGATAAGCAGATCTACCCCTTCTTTTACAAAAGCAGGATCTTCAGCATACGTATCTCTTTCTACGACAATGATGTTTTCAGGTAAACCTTCCTTCAATTTATTGAAAAAGGCTTCATCTGATTCCTTATCTTCCAATACGCCGCCCTCGTAGGAGTATCGGCCAACACCGCCCTTAGGAATCATGAAATAGGCTTTGTCTTTTGTATGTTGCAAGCGTTGGCAGATATCATCCGCTACTCGTTGGATTTCTTCAACATTTAGCCGCGGTACGAAAACGACTGGGCTGTGAAAAACGTATTTATGATCTTTGTATTCCTCAGGTACTTCATTAGGGGATACCAAAATACCCAAATGTTCGGCACCTCCGGGACAAAGTACCTGGGGAAGGCCTAATTTTCCGGCTATGGTCAATCGTTCCGGGCCACCGGCCCTCAATACTTTCCAAACATCGTCGGCAATTTCACCCATTGCATAATCGAACACGGCGCCGATTATCCCTTCTTTCATCATTTGTTCCATAGCACGCCCACCCGATCCTACTGCGTGGAAGACGATCACTTCGTAGCCGGCATCTTCAAAAAACTTGATGGCCTCCATCGACCCTCTGGTCAAAACTCCCAAATTAGACATCCCGATGAGAGGCTTGTCACCTTTTTCCATGATAAACTTCGTTTCATCCTCCGCCATTCCACAGGCGGCCGCGGCCGCATTGGCTAATACTTTTCTGGTAAAAGGATTGAGCTTTAAAATGTCACTTACGGAGAACATCATAGTGATATCTTTGATCCCGACAAATCCTGAGGTGTCGCCGGAAGCAATCGTTGATACCATGATCTTTGGAAAACCATAAGGAAGTGCCTGCATAATGTCGCAGCAAGTGGAAGTACCTTGCGTTCCTCCTAATCCCAAAACTGCATGAACCTCATCCTGCATGATTTTTTTATTCAAAATATCGATGCAGCCTTTCACTACGAAAGGGTTGGCCTTTTCACGCGTCGGGTTTTTCAGCAATTCCTCAAGCGAGCCACCACCGGCAGCGACCACTTCCTTGCGGCTAACATCAGCGGTGATACCAGGTTCTCCTACCACGCCAATGTCCATAAGGAGTACCTTATGCCCGCGAGCTTCTATTTGTTCTTTTAAGAAGCCGGCTTCCTGATCTTTAGTGTCTAAAGTGACTAAAAGTGCTATGGTCTTACTCATTTTGTTTTGAAGTTTTGAGATCCAGGGAATTATTTTTTCGGAAATTGTAAGTCAGCGAATTCTTTGGCGGTAGCGTAAACTGCTTTTTCAATGGGAATGCGTTCCGTAGAAGAACCGGTCCAGATTCCGTCACAAGTGGTATGGTTGAGTATATACTGAGCGTCAACCGGATTTTCCATAGCCGAGCCGTGAGCGATCAACAAAACGTCCGGCTTAATTTTACGTAATTGTTGATTGGCTTCTTCGGTACGGGCCGCGGTTTGTTCAATGGTTTCTCCTGAATCGTATCCGGTAAGCCCTCCTTTGGTCGTTCCGGCGTGGAAACAAAAGATATCGGGTTGCGCCTCTTCCATCATCCGAATACTGTCTTCCATATTAAAAGCTAAACCTATGGAAACCATATCCATTTCCTTAGCTAATTTAAGCATTTCGATCTCATTATCAAGGGTTATACCACTTTTGGTGAGTACTCTAAAGATCTCGCTGTCTTTGTCTACGTAACTGATCGAGGGGCCGATGTTGGAAGCGGAAAAGACCCCCATTGCTTTACAATCATTCAGCACCATTCGCATATCTTTTAAAGGATCATTGGCATTAAGACAGGCGCAGATGAAAGCATCACCTTTGATGGCCGGCATGATATCTTCGCGGGTATAATCCAGCGTCTGTTTATTCGAATCAAGAATGGGCCATAGCATAGACATGGTGCCCATGCCATTAGCTCTTAACCTGGCACCGGAAAAAGTGTTGATACAGTCTGCACCAGCTTTTTCCAGTAGCTTGGCCACCAATCCGCTTCCTGCGCTGGCAATAAAGATGGGAATTCTGTCTTCAACTTTTTTTCTCAGTTTAGTTAATATCTTTTCTCTGGAAGTACGTGGTACGATCATTTTTTATGGATTTGTTTTGTTGTTGTATTATTAAATCACTCTTTCATTTCCACCATCAATAGGAAGTTGAGTTCCCGTAATTTTGGAAAAAGTTTTTCCAAGCATAGCCGCGGCTAAATCGCCAACGTCCCTGGAAGTGACTTCAACTTTGAGTACATTGTTGGTTTTATATTCTTCAACGGTGAGGCCGTAGTGTTTAGCTCTTGCCCGTAACACTTCATCCGTCCAGATTGCGGTATCATAGACTGCATTGGGGTGAATGATATTAACCCGGATGCCTTTTTCGCCCAATTCAAGGGCTGCTACTCTTGCCAATTGGGTAAGCCCGGCTTTGGCTACGGAATATGCCGCAGCGCCGGGGCCAGGAGCCGGTACATTTTTAGAACCGATAAAGACCACTGCGGGATCAAACCCTATTTCTAAATAAGGAATACATAATTGTAGTAATCTTTGGTGGCTGCTGATGTTGATGTCCAGACTTTTTTGCCACAGTTGGTCATCCATTTCAGCGATTTTGGCACTCTTGGGAAAGATACCGGCATTGCTGACCAACATATCGATTCCACCAAAATGGGCAACGGTCTGTTCAATCGCTTCTTCCAGTTGTTCCAAATTCGTTACATCGCATTGGATACCCAATACTCCTTTTTCGGAGAAACTATTTTTTATGGCAGGGTCAATATCCAGGCCGGCAACTACGGCTCCTTCTGCAATAAGGCTTTCGACGCAGCCTTTGCCGATACCGCTTGCTGCACCCGTAACTATTGCGATCTTTCCCTGCATGGGTTTGGCTTTTCCTGCCCGCTTAAGCTTGTCTTGTTCCAGGCTCCAGTATTCCATTTCAAATAAATCTGCTTTTCCTAAAGCTTCCCAGGCGCCTAGTTTTTCGGCTTGAACGATTGCCTTTTTGGTATGCCGGGCGATATCTTCGATGATTTGTACGTGTTTTGGGGTAGGGCCAAAAGAAAGCGTACCAGTGCCAGGTAATACGGCCCAGCGAGGTGCCTGATCGAGTAAAACCTGCTCACCGGTATTGTATTGATCGAAGTAATCCCGGTAGTCTTTGACAAAACCGGCCAGGTCTTCTGCTGGATTATCAGAGATGATCACCGGGTTGCGTTTGGTGCGAATGATATGATCCGGAGTTAATGGTCCACGGTTGGTGATATCAGCAACATTATTCAGGTTACTGAAGGCTGTAGAAGGTGCCGAGTTATCGACTCTGGTAAGTATTGGTTTCTTGAACAACTCAGCTACTTGTTTCCTTAAATGGGCGATTTGCAATGGATTGATCGTTCCTTCTTTTTCTCCGGTTAACGGAGTTGCACCTTGTGCTTCGAGGTATTTTTCGGCTTTGTCGACAATGTCGACCATCTTTTCGTAGCTCACTTTCGGGTCGTGATGAAAGGTAAATACGCCATGATTCAACAAGATCATACCCTCTAATTGATCCCAATCAATGTCACGGGTCATATTGTAAATTTCTTTTGCCAGGACGAAACCGGGCATCACATAAGGCACGATCATCATATTGGGACCGTAAATATCTTCAATTCGCTTTCTTCCGTTTGGAGAATTGGTAATAGTTACTACGGCATCTGCGTGGGTATGGTCAACAAAAGTATAAGGGATTATAGCATGCAGAATGGTCTCTACCGAAGGATTGGGAGCTGCTGGATTAGTCATAGCCATTCGTTGGTATTTGACCATTTCGATGTCGGTTAACTTATCCAACTGTGCTAACTGGTGTAAGGCATTAAGTTTTACGGGTGCAAAACCGGGGGCTTCGATGGTGCCTAGATCCCAACCACTACCTTTAACGTAGAGAATGTCTTCTTCCTCACCGAAAATATTTTTTTCTTTGATCTTCACGGAAGTATTTCCGCCACCATGCATTACCATGTCTTCGTCATTTCCCAAAAGCCGGGAAGTGTAAACCCTTAGTGCCAATAAGTCGCCGTTGAATTGCTGAGCTTCAGTGTCTTGCCATTTACTTTTCATAAGTCATTTATATATTTTGATACGATTCGATTGATGACCTTGCGGTGTTCAATATCATTTTTATAGCGGGAAGGTACTTTGATCAGCTCGCTTCCGGCAATATATTGATGAATTTTTTCTGCCATTTCAAAAGGATGCAGCGGATCATTTTCATTACCAATTATTAAACAAGGCTGTTTGATTTTTGTCAATGCTTCCAATGATGTAAATGGCCGGTCGTTAACCATTTTTTCAAGAACCAGAGGTATTTCCGCTCTTTGAGTAGGAGCAAAAACACCCAGTATGGAGGCTGCGGCTTTGGGAAGTAGTTTTTGAATTTTTTGGAAATCAGCATTTTGCTCAAAATGGGTTTTACCATTTTCTTTGCCAATCCATTGGGCAGCCTCCAGCAATATTGATAAATTTTCAGGTGAAGAACTATCCAACCAGGCAGGACGAACTAGCACCAGTCCTTTTACTTTTTCCGGAAATCGCAAGGCGATATTTAAAGCAATACCCGATCCCATTGATATGCCACCAAATATAGCCCTTTCAACAGCTAATTCATTCAATAGGTGTAGAAGCCGATCTGCGTAGTATTGGAATGAAGGGGGAGGGACGTCGTCAAGTGCAGAGGCACCGTGCCCCGGGCAATCCATAGAAATTAGACGGATGCCCTGCAGTTCCCCCAATAAATTTTGGGGTTGATTAAGATCGGAACCGAGTCCGTGCTGAAATACGAATGGCTCCCCTTCTCCCAGTATGGTATAGTTAAGTTCAGATTGCATTTTGGTAAATTTATGCTTCGGCCGAAAGCTACCACCTAAGCCGGTATCACTATCGGAAAAGATATAACAATGTCAGCTTATTTTTAGAAAATGTTTTTATTTTTTTAATTTTCTCAGATAAAAGAATTGCAATCGATAAATTTGAAAAAAAGGAAAATGGCTAAAAAATTATTGGTATTAACAGGAGATGCGGGGGAAAGTTACGAAGTACTTTACGCCAAGCATCGTTTTCAGGAAGCTGGTCACGAAGTTGTGATCGCAGCGCAACAAAAAAAGCGGTTGAATTTGGTGATGCACGATTTTGAACCAGGATGGGATACTTACATTGAAAGGCAGGGATACTGGCAAGATGCTGATATTGCTATCAAGGATGTTAATCCCGAGGATTACGATTTTGTATTGCTTATCGGTGGGCGGGCACCTGAATACTTGCGGAATGATCCCAAAGTAATTTCCATTGTGCAGCATTTCTTTAATTCCGGTAAGTTTGTATTTGCAATATGCCATGGTATACAGATATTGGTTACCGCCGGGTTGGTCAATCAAAAAAATGTCACTTGTTACGAACACGTCAAGTTCGAGGTAGAAGCTTGTGGGGGTACTTTTATTGGTAAAGACGAAGCAGTCAGAGATGGGCAATTGGTAACCGGACAGACCTGGCAATCTCATCCGGAGTTTTACCGCTTGGTATTTGAATGTATTGAAGAAATAAAATGATAATTTTAGCACAATCAACAACGATGAACCAACACAAAATACTTTTGGCATTATTTATCATTCTTGGTGTCCATTTTAATATAGTCGCTCAGGAAATTCCTTTAGCGGAACATCCTCGTCCTGATTTTGAACGGAACGCATGGGAAAACCTGAACGGTCAGTGGGCTTTTCAATTTGATCCTGAAAAAAAAGGTATCCAGGAGGAGTGGATGAAAGGTGAAGCAGATTTCGAAAGCAGCATAATGGTTCCTTTCCCCTGGGGTTCAAAACTTTCGGGTGTTGAAGATGAAGCTGATATCGGCTGGTATCACCGGGAGATCAATGTAAATGAGAATTGGCAAGGAAAAAGGGTTTTTCTTACCATCGGGGCTTCGGATTGGGAAACTACTGTTTGGTTAGATGGAAAGTTGCTAGGAAAACACCAGGGAGGCTATGTGCCTTTTTCATTTGAATTGACTGATCACATTGATTATGGCAATCCACAGCAATTGGTGATCCGGGTAGATGATGCCCGCCGGGAATTTACTTTGTACGGTAAGCAAGGGTACGGCAATGCCCGTGGTATCTGGCAAACAATTTACCTGGAGGCAAGAGGGCAAACCTATTTAGAGGCGCTTCATTTTACCCCTGGTATTGATAACGAAGAGGTCGTAGTTACCGCCTATTTGCCGACGGAGACTGAAAAAGACCTTTCTTTGGAATTAACAATAAAAGAAACCGGCCAGCCAATCGTGCATCAAGCCACAATACCTGCAGGTGAGTATAAAGTGAACTTTTCCGTACCGATCGCCGGTCCAAAACTATGGGATCTTGAAAATCCCCATTTATATGAAGTGGAAGCCACACTGGGAGATGATATGGTTAACTCATATTTTGGGATGCGAAAGATTTCGGTAATGAATCTTCCCGGCACGGAATATCCATATATTGCTTTGAACAACAAGCCCATTTATCTGCAATTGGCACTCGACCAATCTTACCATCCCGACGGGTTTTATACTTTTCCCAGTGATCAATTTATGAAAGAGGAAATTATGCGTAGTAAATCAATTGGGTTAAATGGTATTCGTACCCATATCAAAGTGGAAGTGCCGCGGAAGTTGTACTGGGCCGATAAGTTGGGGTTGTTGGTAATGGAGGATCTACCGAACAGTTGGGGAGAGCCGGATGAAAAAATGCAGGCGGAATCGGAATATACTTTACGGGAAATGATCAAAAGGGATTACAACCATCCCTCCATTTTTTCCTGGGTGATTTTTAATGAGACCTGGGGACTATATACCAACACCGGCGTAGATGAGAATGGTAAAAATAGACGTGAATACTTGCCTTCAACGCAAAATTGGGTGGCCTCTATGTATTACCTGGCGAAATCACTAGATGGGACTCGCTTGGTAGAGGATAATTCCATTTGCTGCGGCCGGGGGCATACGGAAACCGATATCAATTCCTGGCATGTATACTTGCCAGGCTGGGAGTGGGATAATTATTTAAAAGAACTGACGGAAAAAACATACGAAGGCAGCACCCATCATTTTGAAGAAGGTTTCCGCCAAGGAAATCAACCGAATATCAACTCAGAATGCGGGAATGTCTGGGGATACGACGGCAGTACGGGCGACGTGGATTGGAGCTGGGATTATCACCGGATGATCAATACTTTCCGCAAATACCCCAAGGTAGCCGGGTGGTTGTACACAGAACACCACGATGTGATCAATGAATGGAATGGATATTGGCGGTTTGACCGTTCAGAAAAGAAAACTGGCTTAGGACACCTGGTTGAAGGAATGAGCCTTAATGATTTACATGCCCCCGTTTACCTGTCTACCGGCAATGAAATTTGCCGGACGGTTGCCGGCGGAAAGGAAGTAGAAGTCCCCCTTTATTTATCAGTAATGACAGGAAAAGAGTTTGGGTCGGAACTACGGATAGCGTACGAACTGACCACTACTAATTATATCGGCGAAACAGAAAAGAACTTTGAGGGCCAAATTTCGGTGCCATATAAGCCTTGGATGCAGGAGGCATTAGAACCACTTAAAATAGAAATTCCTGATATCAGCGGTCTTGCCATATTAAAATTGAAAGTCACTAACCTGGCTGGAGCGGTTTTGCATCATAATTTTATGCACTTTGAGATACAGTCAGACCGGCCAATAAGCGATGTAAGAGTGATCAGCGTTCCTGTCAAATCATTTGCTGATGAGGAATGGTCCAAAAAACAATGGTCAATAATGGAAGGAAAAAAGGTTAACGGAGCTGGAAAAGGGTATTTTGAATATCGTTTTCCCGTTTCCGGCGACGACTTAAAACTTGGAAAGGCCAAAGAAATATTTTTCATCGCTGAAGTTTCCGCCAAAGAGTTGTTTGTAAAAGACCAGCAAGCGTTTAACTGCGACCAGGATTATATGAAAGGCTCAAGGGTAGCGCCGAGCAGCAACCCCAATGCTTACCCAATGACGGATGAGACGAAATTCCCATCTACAATCGACGTCAGCATCAATGGCCAAAAAGTAAGTACTCATACTTTGCCAGATGATCCGGCCGATCATCGTGGGGTTTTGTCGTGGCATCATCAGTTGAAAGATCGAAAGTTGCGGGAAGCCGGCTCATACGGTTATTTAGTAAAAGTGCCTGTTTCAAAAAGGCTAATGCGAAATGCAATTAAAAATGGGGAATTAAAGATCCGGTTACAAACGAAAGGCGAGGGAGGGATTGCCGTTTATGGCAAAACCTTCGGTCAGTTTCCATTCGAACCTTCGATAGTTATCAGACAATAATAGTAATTACTACAATTTCAACCTATTTTAAAAATATAATGGCTTTATGAACAGAGACTTATCGAAATACCATGGAATGATAAGCAGTATGTTTCCCAAAATCTCCGCAAAGGAAGCGTGGGAAGAATACAAGTTGAGCAAAGATCAAATAGCGTTTTTTAAGGAGAATGGCTTTTTGTCTAACGTCAAAATATTAGAAAAGGAACAAGTAGAACAATTACGAGATGAGTTAGAAGAAATAATGGATCCTAACCACCCGGAGCACGATTTATTCTACGAATTTCATTCAAATGAATCGGAAGATAAGGATGCGGTGCTTTTCCATTCGTTGGGACATTGGAGAATAACGAAAGGGTTTCATGATATTTTATGGAATCCCAGGTTTGTGGTGGCTGCCTCCCAATTGCTAGGAAACAAGGCGGTCCGTTTTTGGCATGATCAATTGTTCTGTAAGCCCGCTTTTCACGGAGGGGTTGTGGCCTGGCATCAGGACTACAGCTACTGGACGCGTACTATTCCCATGCAGCATTTGACTTGTTGGGTAGGACTGGATGATGCCAGTGTGGATAATGGGTGTTTGTATTATGTTCCTGAAAGTCACAAATGGGGGCTTTTGGATAAGCCTAGTTTGGCTGGGGATATGGAAGGGCTCTATACCTTTCTGAACGAAGAGCAGAAAAAGCAATTCGACCAGAAAGTGCCTGCAGAAATGCCGATGGGCTATGGTACTTTTCATCATCCTTTAGTAGTTCACGGATCTTATGAGAACAAATCGCCGAATTCTCGTCGGGCTTTTGTCCTGAACGTATTTGCCGATGGTACAGTTTCTAATAGTGACGACGAACTTTTAGCGGGAGTGCCGGCAATAGCAAAAGGCCAAAAAATGGAAGGCCAGTTTTTCCCGTTGTTATTTGATCCTGTAAACAATTGATGAATAGTTAGAAACAAAAATGATGAATATAATTTTTCTACAGGCGGATTTAGGATTGTTCCTGGGGCGACTCCATCCTTTGGTCGTTCATTTACCGATTGGATTTTTGATATTGGGAACATTGTTTTTCTATTTGGGGCGAAAAGAAAAATACGGTTTTTTGAATCAGGCTTTACCCATAACCTTATTGTTGTCGGCGGTAAGTGCCGTGTTAGCTGTACTTTTTGGTATACTGCTGGCAGAAAGTGGCGGCTATGATGAAAGTACTTTAGCCTGGCACCGCTGGTTAGGAATAGGAGTGGCCGTTGTTTCGATTGTTGCCTGGCTTGGCTCGAAAGGCATGGTCAGCGGCAAAAAGCCATGGCTTTCCTGGAGTATGGGCATCTTGTTGTTGTTGCTTTTGGTCACCGGTCATCTGGGAGGAACGCTTACGCACGGAAAAGGATACCTACTGGATCCTGCACCGGTTTTTGTCCAGCAATTGTTCGGTGAAAAAGAAAGCGAAAGCAGTTTGACATTAGAAGTTCCGAGGGAACCCGATTCGGTTCGTATTTACGCACATCTGATACAACCGGTCATGGAACAAAAATGTGTGAGTTGTCATAATGAAAACAAGAAGAAGGGAGACTTGCTTTTGGATACGAAGGAAGGCCTGCTAGCCGGAGGAGATCACGGTAAAGTTTTAGTATCCGGTGCACCAATGGAAAGTGAATTACTTAAGCGGGTGACCATGAATCCCAGTAGCAAGAAATTTATGCCGCCTAAAGGTGTGCCGATGTTTTATCCGGAAATTAAGCTTTTAGATTTTTGGATCAGCAGCGGCATGTCATTTGATCTGGCAATTACGGATGAATCTATTCCGGAGGATATCAAAATAATCATCGAAAGGCATTTTGGCTTATCGTCACAAAGGGTGGCTTACGAAGAAATACAAGCTATAGATCCTGCCCCTAATGCTAAAATAGCAGCACTACAGGGGATGGGCTTTGCCGTAGAACCACTTGCACAGGGCATCAACTTCCTAGATGTAAAAGTACAGGGAGAAATAACTGGAGCTAAAATGGAGGCCTTATTGGCGATCAAAGAACAAGTAGCATGGTTGAATTTAAGCAAATCTAACTTTCCGGATGAATTAATGAAGCATTTGGCGGAGTTCCCAAATTTGACGAGGCTTCGACTGGAGAAAAACCCCATTACAGATGCTCAACTGGTTCATTTGAATAAACTGGAGCACTTAGAAACGTTGAATTTGTATAGTACCAAGGTTGGCGATAATGGTTTACAAGCACTGGCAGATATTCCGTCGTTGAGAAAATTGTTTCTTTGGCAGACGGAAGTTACGGAGGAGGGGGTGGCATCGCTTAGAATAAAAAGACCAGGTCTCATAGTTGATATCGGCATAGAGGACGTTCTGACAGAAGTGGTTGAGGATACTTGAAATAACGGATGGAAAATTTAAAGAAATGCGATTACGCTTAAAGATATTTTTGCTTTTCGGAATAAGTATTGCTTATCTTCTGCAAAGTTGCGGTGGAGACTTTTCCTCCGAAGAGGCAGTAGGAGAAGCAATACCCGACCAGGTGGATTACAACTTGCACGTCCGGCCGATCTTATCTGATCGCTGTTACAGTTGTCACGGCCCGGATCAGAATGCCCGTAAAGCTAATTTGCGTTTAGATACAAAGGAGGGTTTATTCCGTGCGGGCATTAGTGAAAGTCAAGAGGCACCAGTCGTACCTGGAAGAAAAGGAAGAAGTCCACTGTACCACCGTATCGTAAGCCAGGATCCAGCGATTGTGATGCCTCCACCGGAGTCTAATCTTTCCTTGACGACCTCGGAAATTGCTATATTAGAAAGATGGATAGAACAGGGAGCGGAATGGAAGCCGCACTGGTCTTTTATTCCGCCGGTAAAACCAACCCTTCCGACCGTTGAAGAAAAAAGTTGGCCTGAAAACGGTATCGATTATTTTGTTTTAGCTAAGTTGGAAAACATCGGCTTGAAGCCAAACGGAGAAGCAGAAAAAGAAACATTACTCCGCAGGGTAAGTCTTGATCTGACCGGGCTGCCGCCATCCCCACAAGAAATTGATGAATTTTTAGCAGATGATTCACCGGACGCGTACGAAAAGGTCGTAGACCGTTTGCTGGCTTCCCCTCATTACGGGGAGCATATGGCCGTCAGGTGGCTCGATTTGGCCCGTTACGCTGATACGCATGGTTACCAAGCGGATTATTACCGTCCTCACTGGCCCTGGCGGGATTGGGTGATTGAATCTTTCAATAAAAATATGCCGTATGATGAATTTGTTACCTGGCAATTAGCGGGCGACCTGCTTCCGGATCCAACTGTTGACCAAATCCTGGCTACCGGGTTTAATCGCAACCATGCTCAAAATGCCGAAGGCGGTATTGTAGAAGAAGAGTTTCGGGTAGAATACGTAGCTGATCGCACTCAAACATTCGGGACTGCTTTCTTAGGGCTTACCTTGCAATGCGCGCGCTGTCACGATCATAAATATGATCCTATTAGTCAAAAGGAATTTTACCAATTGTTTTCCTTCTTTAATAATGTAGCGGAATCCGGTCAGATCACCTGGTATAAAAAAGATATGCCAGGGCCAACCTTACTGTTGCCGGATGAAGAAGTAGAAAAGCAATTGAGTTTTATTGATAAAATGAGCAAAGAGAAACAGGCTGGAATTGAACAAGTAGTAGCCCAGCAGAAAGAGCAATTTCAGGATTGGCTTCAACGATCCAACAGCGAAGAGATCGTCCAAAATCTTCGTAAACCAACGGCTTACTTCCCATTGGAGCGAGCAAAAAATGAAAATGTTCCTAACCTTCTGAATCCTAGCCAGTCAGGTAAAATTATCGATCCGGTTCATGGCCTTATTTCCCCCGATCCCATCCAGTTTATCCAGGGAAAAAACGGTAAGGGAATTCAATTGACAGGAGATTATGCACTCTCTTTTCCTAATATTGGACGTTTTAGCCGGGCGGAGGAATTTTCCGTAGGTATGTGGGTATACATTCCAAAAGATCTGGAAAAAGGAGTTATCTTCCACAGTAATAAAGGATCGGCATTATACACCTACAAGGGCTACCAGGTTTCCGTTGAAGAGGGCCGGTTTGATGTCAGGATCGCCCATGATTTTCCCTACAATACGATCCATCTTTTGTCAAAAGAGAAGGTGCCCAGAGAAAAGTGGTGCCAGTTAACCTTAGTTTACGATGGATCTTCAAAAGCTGCTGGTACTCATTTATACTTGGATGGAGAGGAGCTGGCAATGGAGGTCGAGCGGGATAACTTATACAAGGATATCATTTTTCATCCGGAGCAGGAGGGAGCTCAGCCCCCCATTATGACTCATCTAAAGGTAGGTGCCAGATGGAGAGGTAAAGGCTTTACTAATGGAGGTGTTGATGAAATAATGGTTTTCGATGCGGCATTAACAGAATTAGAAGTAAAGCAAATCGCGGGAAAAATGGCCCTGGATGGTTTGTTGGATAAAAAAAATGATGCATTGTCGAAAGAAGAACGACAATTATTATTTGACTTTTATTTAGCCAATTACAATAGTACTTATCAAAAAGAACGACTTGCTTTAGCAGACATCAGAAAGCGACAAATACGTCTAACAGAAAGCATCACGGAGGTAATGGTGATGGAGGAGATGACCGAGCCAAGAGTAACCTTTGTTTTAGACCGTGGTGTTTATGACCAGCCAACGGAGGAGGTACATCCTGGAACGCCGGTACATGTGCTTCCTTTTCAAGAAGAATTATCGAGGGATCGTCTCGGGTTGGCCAAATGGCTTTTCCAGCCTGACAATCCACTACCGGCCAGAGTAACCGTGAATCGTTACTGGCAGCATTATTTTGGCCGGGGTTTGGTAAAAAGTACGGAAGATTTTGGTAGTCAGGGGGATTTGCCTAGTCACCCATCGTTATTAGATTGGCTGGCACGGACGTTTGTCGAGTCGGGTTGGGATAGCAAGAAAATGCAGAAGTTGATAGTAATGTCGGCAACTTACCGGCAGTCCTCAAATGCAGATCCTATTGCTTTAGCAAAAGACGCCGATAATAAATGGCTATCCCGTGGGCCAAAAGCCAGACTTTCTGCAGAAGTGCTCAGGGATCTGGCCTTATCAGCTAGTGGTTTGTTGGTGAGGGAAATTGGCGGACCACCGGTAAAAATTTACCAACCAGAAGGATTATGGGATTTTAACCGGATGAGCGGCGAGTATCAGCAGGATCATGGAAAGGATCTGTACCGGCGAAGCATCTACACTTTTTGGAAACGTACTATTCCGCCTCCTTCCATGAATATTTTCGACGCGCCAACACGGGCTTATTGTGTTGTGAAACGGGAACGCACTGCGACTCCACTACAAGCGTTGGTATTGATGAATGATCCGCAGTTTATAGAAGCTTCAAGGGTTTTAGCCGAGCGAATGGTACGGGAAGGTGGAAATACAATAGAAGAGAACATTACCTATGGTTTTAGGTTGTTGACCAGTCAGTATCCAAAACAGGGTCAACTAGATTTATTAAAACAGCAATACAACGAAGCTATTGATGATTACCGGCAAAATCCCGAAAAAGCAAGTCAATTGCTTCAAGTGGGTGAATACCCTGTTGATGATACTTTGGATGAGGCTCAGATCGCGGCAATGACCAATATTAGTACAACCATCTTGAATTTTGAAGCTGCCGTTTACAAGAAATAGATTGCCTCTTTACTAAAAATCAGATCAATGAGTAGTTGCAACCAGTACAATCATTATACCAGAAGAGATTTTTTGGCCAAAACAGGTATGGGGGTCGGGGCAATGGCGTTGGCTTCTTTGCTTCATCCTGCACCTATGCTAGGTCAATCCAATAAATTGTCTTTGACAAAGGGCGGTATATTAGGGCAGCCACATTTTGCTCCCAGCGCCAAACGGGTGATATTTCTTCACCAAAGCGGGGCCCCTTCTCAACTGGATCTTTTCGATTACAAACCGCTATTGAATAAAATGAACGGTGAGGAATTGCCATCTTCTGTTCGTAAAAACCAACGGTTAACGGGGATGAGTGCCGGGCAGTCCTCTTTTCCGTTAGCAGGATCCTTATTTTCTTTTGATCAGTATGGGGAAAGCGGTGTCTGGGTGAGTGAATTGATGCCGCATACGGCCAAAATAGTGGATGAGCTTTGCTTCATCAAGTCGATGTATACGGAGGCCATTAACCATGATCCGGCTATTACTTTTATTCAGACGGGCTCGCAATTTGCCGGACGGCCCAGTATTGGTTCCTGGTTACACTATGGATTGGGGAGTGATAATGAAAATCTACCGGCCTTCATTGTTTTAGTGACCAAAAACAAAGGTGGGCAACCGCTATATGCACGCTTATGGGGAAACGGTTTTCTTCCTTCCAGGTATCAGGGGGTGCAATTCCGGTCGGGCAAAGATCCCGTGCTTTATCTGAGTAACCCGGATGGCTTTGACGGAAAGGACCGGCGCAAGATGCTGGATTACCTGAAGCGTTTGCACGAAATGGAATACGAAACCAGCGATGACCCCGAATTGCTCAACCGGATTGCACAATACGAAATGGCCTACAGAATGCAAACTTCCGTTCCGGCGGTACTGGATTTTTCGGACGAGCCGGATTATATCTTTGATCTTTATGGGCCTGAGGCAAAAGACCCGGGAACTTTTGCCGCTAATTGTCTTCTGGCAAGGCGTTTAGCAGAAAGGGGGGTGAAATTCATTCAATTGTACCATCAGGGATGGGATCAGCATTTGCGGTTGCCATCGGGCATCAAAGTACAGGCCAGAGAAACTGATCAAGCTTCCGCAGCACTGGTTATGGATCTTAAACAAAGAGGGCTGCTGGAGGATACTTTGGTGATCTGGGCGGGAGAGTTTGGGAGAACGGCCTATTCCCAGGGTAAATTGACAATTGACGATTACGGGCGGGATCATCATCCGCGTTGCTTTACGATCTGGATGGCAGGAGGTGGGGTAAAAGCTGGATTCACGCTGGGAGAAACAGACGATTTTGGGTATAACGTTGTAAAAGATCCGGTTCACGTCCATGATTTTCAAGCGACACTGCTTTACATGCTGGGGATTGATCATGAAAAATTAGTTTTTAAGCACCAGGGGAGGCGCTATCGGTTGACGGATGTACACGGACACGTGGTTAAGGATATTTTGGCGTAAAGTCTCGGTATAAAAAAATACGAATTTAAGGTAGCGGTTGCACGGTTGATGCTGCCGCCGGGCCGAGGTAATTAATTGTTATTTAAATAAAATTTGGGTGGGGTAAAAAATGCCCGCCCATT
>CAZHNG010000141.1:0-16114 GCA_964533785.1 uncultured Saprospiraceae bacterium
CTGAAAAATTGATATCCATTGAATATCAGCGGTTTGTTGTCTAAAATCTAGCGTCAAAAGTCCAAAAGTAGTAGGGCAACACTAAATTATACAGATACAATTATATTTGCGACAACAACTGCAAACAATAGCTCAAAATGTACCATATTATTTTCGTCCTGATTGTTATTTATTCCACGATAAGCGTTCTTAATGGTCAATTACCACCTGAATTTTATGACCAACAACTGTCTTTAGCATTTGATTTTCCCGTTGGTTTAACCTTTGATGAAGAAGGGTATATGTATGTTTGGGAAAAAGAGGGTAAAGTTTTTGTCGTACATCCGGATGGAACAAAACAATCAGAACCACTTATAGACCTCAGCGAAGAGGTAAGCAATTGGGATGATAACGGTTTAATGAGCTTTGCTTTAGATCCATACTTCAGCCTTAATGGTCAATTTTATTTATTGTACGTAGTTGACCTTCACCATTACTATAATTTCGGTACTCCTACTTATCATCCTGATACGACCGTTACTAAACATGCTACTTTTGGCCGTTTGACCAGTTATCGCATCCAGCAAAACAATGAAGAAAAAATCGCAGATCCGGGAAGTAGAAAGATCCTGATCGGTAAAACAATGAATGATGGAATTCCAATATTGAGAGCGTTTCACGGCTTAGGAACTGTAATAGTGGCCGACGACGGAACCATTTTAGTATCTGTTGGTAATTCAAGCACAGGCCTTGACCTCGGCCAGTACCCTGAAGACCAATTTATTCAGGAAGCATTAGAAATGGGGCTCATTGAGAAAGACCGGGACATCGGCTCATATAGATCGCAATTTTTGGGTTCTTACGGTGGAAAAATCCTGCGGGTGGATGCAGCTACCGGTAACGGACTGCCAAGCAACCCTTTCTTCGACGAAAACGATCCCAGATCACCCGAATCGCGAATTTGGGCTTCGGGTTTTAGGAATCCGTTCCGGATAACCGTGATGCCGAATACCGGCAGCCATTATCAGGGTGATGGTCAACCAGGCATTATTATCGCAAGCGACGTTGGGGATGGTCGCTGGGAAGAAATCAACCTGGTAAAAGAAGGAGGGGAAAATTTCGGATGGCCAATTATGGAAGGGCCTTACTGGAATTGGGCTTTTTTTCAGCAACCCGCTCCATTGAACCTAAAAGCCCCCAATCCATTATTTCAGACGGGAGAATGCAATCAGGAGTTTTTTTCTTTTCGCGATCTATTCCAATTTCCGAAAGCATCGGGTAAGGTTCAATTTACGAATCCTTGTTCCGCCAATGCACTTATAGATGAAAGTATGCCAACTAGTATAGGTACTTCTCCTATTATTTCCTGGAGCAATCAAAGGTGGAACCCGCCAAGCCGTGCAATTACTCCGTTTTTCGATGACAAGGGGAATCTTTCCGCTAGAACACTGGACGACCCCAATTCCTCAGTAGAAGGTGATAATTTTGATGGTTACTCCAGTTTGGCCGGCCTATTTTATGGTGGAGATGCTTTTCCCGAAACTTACCGCGGAAAATATTTCAACCTGGACCACAGCGGATGGATCAAGATTTTTGAATTTGACGAAGCGTATAACTTACAAAAAGTCATTCCTTTTCACAATGATGCTTCACAGATTATTCATATGGCGGAAAACCCCAAGGATGGAGCCATATACTACGTAAGCATTCAAAGCGGCATTCACAAAATAACCTACGGTGGAGGCCTGCCCCCTACTGCCGTTATCAAAGCGGATAAAACGTTTGGGCCTGGGCCGCTTTCCGTTCAATTTGTCGGAAGTAGTTCAATCAGTGAATTTTCCCGGATAACAAACTATCACTGGGAGTTTGGTGATGGTCAGACAAGTAATGCCCCTGACCCCGTCCACCAATTTGGTGATAATACCCAGCAAATCGAAAGCTATCCCGTCAAATTAACCGTTACTGACAGTCTGGGAAAATCCGACAGTGAAGAAATCACTATCTCTGTTAATAATACTCCGCCATCCGTACGTATCAACAGCGTCGACTCCGGAGATCGTTATCCCATTGAAAACGGTACGCTTTTGGAATTAAGTGCTGAAGTGGAAGACCTTGAGTACATGAACGATGATCTTGCTTACGAATGGAAGATCTTCTTTCATCACAACGATCACTTCCATCCGGAACCAGTCATCAGGGCAGAGAGCGCATACACCATTCTAACACCAATCGGTTGTGAACAAGAAGAATATTGGTACCGTATTGAACTAACAGTAATCGATCCGGGAGGACTTAGCGCCCGGGATCAAAAATTGATCTACCCCGATTGCGACGAACCTTTCACCTCAACTGTCCTTACCGGCGCCGTTGATAACGAACAGATTGATCTAAGATGGAAAACATCAAACGATGGTGACGTTCTTATTTTTGAAATTCAACGCAGTAACGATTTCGTACATTTCAATAAAATAGGTGAAGTCGCTCCTGCTACTCTTGAGGAATACAATTTCATTGATGTAAAGCCACAGATCGGGAATAACATTTACCGCATAAAGGCCATTAGTGAGGATCGTGCATTCAGATATTCCAATTTATTGACCATACCCTTCCCTACTCCACCGGATATAAACCTTTATCCCAATCCGGTTTTTAACCAGTTGAATATTGAAATCAAAAAGGCCAGCTCGGTTGAAGTAGATTTTAAAATCTTTAGTCCTAATGGACAATTATTGTTACAAAAACAGTGGGATGCGAGAAAAGGAGACTTTTTTAAACAAACCCTTCCATTGGTAAACTGGACTTCCGGCATATACTATTACACCATTGAAAATGGATCACAAAAAGTAGGAGGCCATTTTCTAATCAGCAATTAAAAGCAAAAAGGCCGGGGTCAAGATCGCAAAATAAAGCTTAAGCTATATTTTATTCAACCTTTACCCCGGCCTTAAATTGTAGTTGGAAAACCTAGGATCCACCTGAGGTAATTCCACGTCTCTGCAACCGGAAAATTCCTTGCCCAAAAACGCAGTAATTTTTGGCGGTACCTACGATTAACCTTCTACTTCTTCGTAATCCAGCATTCTGGACTCGTATTTCGCTTGTGCTTCTTTCGTAGTCACGAACAAGTCACCATATTTTTTAAGCCCCGTTCCTGCAGGAATTTTCTTACCAACAATAACATTTTCCTTCAATCCGTTGAGGAAATCTTGTTTAGCGCCGATAGCAGCTGTACTAAGGACTTTTGTTGTTTCCTGGAATGATGCTGCTGAAATCCAGCTATAAGTTCCAAGAGACGACTTCGTAATTCCCTGCAATAAAGAGCTTGAAGTTGCCGGAATAGCATCGCGGGACTGAACAATGGTTCTGTCATTGCGCTTCAAGAAAGAATTTTCTTCTCTGATCTGGCGCAAAGTTACCAATTGTCCAGGTTTCAAACGATTGGAATCTCCGGAATCAGTAATTACTTTCTTATCAAAGATCCAATCATTTTGTTGCAAGAACTCGTGTTTTTCAACGGCTTCTCCTTCAAGAAAACTGGTATCTCCCGGATCTTCAATTTGTACCCTGCGCATCATTTGGCGCACGATAGTTTCAATGTGTTTATCATTAATACCAATACCCTGGGAACGGTATACTTCCTGGATGCCGTTAACCAAATAAGATTGTACCGCAAATGGTCCCTTGATATTTAAAATATCCCGTGGTGCAATAGCACCATCCGACAGTGGGGTACCGGCACGAACAAAGTCTCCTTCCTGTACTAAAATATGCTTGGAAAGACCGATCAAATACTTGCGTTTCTTCTCGTCTTTTGCGGTAACAATTACTTCCCGGTTACCGCGTTTGATCTTACCAAAAGATACGACCCCGTCAATTTCAGAAACAACGGCAGGATTAGAAGGCTTACGAGCTTCAAATAGCTCTGTAACCCTTGGCAAACCACCCGTAATATCCTGAATCTTGCCTAGTTTACGTGGTATTTTAACGATCTTTTGCCCTGCACTCACTTCATCGCCGTCATTAATAGATACATAAGCCCCTACAGGCAAGTTATAACTTCTGAGGTTAGTACCGTCCTTATCCACGATTTTAATAGTAGGGATCTTGCGTCTATTCTTCGATTCAATGATAACCATTTCAGAGTGGCCGGTTTGGTCATCCCTTTCCGATCTGAAGGTAACCCCTTCTTCAATCGAATCAAATTGAGCGATACCGCTAAATTCAGAAATGATCACCGCATTAAACGGATCCCATTCACATATCTTATCGCCTTTCTTAACTTTCTGTTCATCTTTCACGAACAAAGTCGAACCATAGGGTACGTACTGCGAAGTAAATACTTTACCAGATTCCGGATCCTTGATCCTAATCTCACCGGTACGAGAAAGAATGATTTTCTGATTTTCTCCCAGCTCATCTTTTTGTTCTGTAAACCGAACGCCGTCAAACTCAATAACTCCATTAAACTTAGAGACCAACTCTGATTCAGCTTTAGAAACTGAGGCAACACCACCTACGTGGAAGGTACGTAGCGTCAACTGAGTTCCGGGTTCTCCGATCGATTGAGCCGCAATAATCCCTACTGCATCTCCAGCTTCTGTAACACGGCCGGTAGCGAGGTTTTTACCATAACATTTTGTGCATACCCCGCGAACAGTTTCGCAGGTTAAAACGGATCTTATGGTTACAGCTTCAATTCCTGCTTTCTCTATTTTGGCGGCTGTCCGAACGTCAATGTATTCACCCGCTTTTAAGATGATCTCATCAGTTACCGGATGGTACACATCGTGTAAGGTGAAACGACCTTCAATTCGGTCTGCCAGTGCTTCAACGATCTTATCGTTATCTTTTAAGGCAGTAGTTTCAATTCCTCTTAATGTATTGCAATCTTCCTCCAGGATAACCACATCCTGAGCTACATCAACCAAACGACGTGTCAAATAACCGGCATCTGCTGTTTTCAAGGCAGTATCGGCAAGACCTTTACGTGCACCGTGCGTTGAAATAAAGTATTCAAGAACGGACAACCCTTGTACGAAATTAGAAAGGATCGGGTTTTCAATAACAGCCCCTCCGGTATCACCGGATTTCCTTGGCTTAGCCATTAATCCACGCAGACCACATAACTGTTTGATCTGGCGTTTCGATCCACGTGCTCCGGAATGCAGCATCATATATACCGAATTGAACCCTTGTTTGTGCTCTGACAGCTCAACCATGAGTTTTTCTGTAATATTATTATCTGCGTAGGTCCATTTATCAATAATCTGATTATAACGCTCATTATTGGTGATCAACCCCATGTTGTAGTTATCCCAAACTTCATCAACCTCAGCATTAGCCTGATCCAAAATTTCATTCTTGTTGGAAGGAGTGATCAAATCTCCAAGGTTGAAGGACAATCCGCCTTTAAATGACCAATAGAAACCCATTTCTTTTATATCATCCAAAAAGGCCGCTGTTACTGCAAAATTGGTTCTTTGAATAACATTTCCAATTACCTTTTTCAGGTTCTTTTTGGTCAATAAAACATTAACGTAGGGTACTCCTTTGGGTACAGCCTGATTAAAAATAGCCCTACCGGTGGTGGTCTCCACAACTTGATTTTTCCAATTTCCATCCTCATCCTCTGTATTTACCCGCACTTTGATTCCTGCGTGCAAATCCAGTTTGTTCTCATTGTAGGCAATGATCACCTCCTCAGGAGAATAAAAAGTACGTCCCTCACCTTTAACTTCATTATCCTTAGTTGAACGGCGTTCCTTGGTGATGTAATACAATCCCAATACCATATCCTGAGAAGGTAAGGTAATAGGAGAACCGTTTTGCGGGTTCAGCATGTTGTGTGAAGAAAGCATAAGTACCTGGGCTTCCAGAATAGCAGCCTGGCTTAATGGCACGTGTACCGCCATTTGGTCACCGTCAAAGTCCGCGTTAAATGCACCGCATACCAGTGGGTGTAATTGAATGGCCTTTCCTTCGATCAACCTTGGCTGAAATGCCTGAATAGATAAACGGTGTAAAGTCGGAGCCCGGTTGAGCAATACCGGATGCCCTTTCAAAATATTCTCAAGGATCTCCCAGATCACCGGATCTTTACGATCCACTAATTTCTTCGCTGACTTTACTGTTTTGACGATACCGCGTTCTATCAGTTTTCTGATCACAAAAGGCTTAAACAGTTCTGCTGCCATTCCTTTGGGTAAACCGCATTCGTGCAATTTCAAAGTAGGCCCGACAACAATCACGGAACGGCCGGAGTAATCAACCCTTTTACCCAATAAATTCTGACGGAAACGTCCTTGTTTCCCTTTGAGTATATCACTTAGTGATTTCAACGCACGACCGCCTTCTGCTTTGACCGCATTCGACTTTCTTGAGTTATCGAAAAGTGAATCTACTGCTTCCTGAAGCATTCTCTTCTCGTTACGCAAAATAACTTCAGGCGCTTTGATCTCCAAAAGTCTTTTCAATCGGTTATTACGGATGATCACCCTGCGATATAGGTCATTCAAATCCGAACTGGCAAAACGCCCACCATCCAAGGGAACCAAAGGTCTTAATTCAGGTGGTACAACCGGTAGATATTGAATAATAGTCCATTCAGGTCGGTTTTCGATCCTTGTTAAACCGTCACGAAAAGCTTCGACTACCCTCAAACGCTTCAGTGCTTCAGACTTACGCTGCTGAGAAGTCTCATTCGCTGCCTGATGACGCAAAGCATACGATAGCTGATCCAGGTCCAACCTCATCAATAAATCCCGAACCGCTTCAGCGCCCATTTTGGCAATGAATTTATTAGGATCGGATTCATCCAGCATTTGATTCTCTGACGGAAGGGAATCCAGAATTTCCAGATATTCTTCTTCTGTAAGTAGATCCATCTTGGTGGTACCATCCGCTTCTTTTATTCCCGGCTGGATCACTACGTAACGTTCGTAGTAAATAATAGATTCCAATTTCTTGGAAGACAACCCTAACAAATAACCAATTTTGTTAGGCAGGGATTTAAAAAACCAGATATGTACTACGGGAACCACCAGTTTGATGTGTCCCATTCTTTCTCTACGTACTTTTTTCTCCGTTACTTCAACACCGCAACGATCACAAACAATCCCTTTGTAACGGATTCTTTTGTATTTACCACAATAGCATTCATAATCCTTTACCGGCCCGAAAATACGCTCACAAAAAAGACCGTCACGCTCCGGTTTATAAGACCGGTAATTAATAGTTTCCGGTTTCAGCACTTCACCGTATGATCTTTCCAATATTTCATCCGGCGAAGACAAGCTGATCGTGATACTATCAAATTCAGGTCTTTGGATTTGATTTTTCTTCTTAAAAGGCATATTTATAAATTGCTTTTTGATTAGGAGGCTGGTGACGGTTATCGCCACCAAGCCATTCCCGCATAAATTTTAAGAATGATAATAGAACTTATATCCTTCGGCAGAACTATTCAAATTTAACATCCAATGCAAGGCCCCGCAACTCATGAACCAATACATTGAAGGATTCAGGTATACCAGGTTCTGGCAAATTCTCTCCTTTAACTATGGATTCGTAAGCTTTTGCACGACCATTAATATCATCAGATTTTATCGTAAGCAACTCCTGAAGAATGCTTGATGCACCGAATGCTTCGAGTGCCCATACTTCCATCTCTCCAAAACGCTGGCCACCAAACTGTGCTTTACCACCTAACGGTTGCTGTGTAATCAGTGAGTATGGTCCAATAGAACGGGCATGCATTTTATCATCAACCATGTGGGATAATTTGAGCATGTAAATTACGCCTACGGTTGCTTGCTGGTGAAAGCGATCGCCGGTTTCACCATCGTACAAATAAGTCTGACCCAATGGAGGTAGTTTCGCCTCCTTGATGTATTGGTCGATCTCGTCAAGACTGGCACCATCGAAAATCGGTGTACCAAACTTCATATCGAGTTTTTCACCGGCCCAACCTAGTACGGTCTCAAATATTTGTCCGAGATTCATCCTCGAAGGTACCCCAAGCGGATTGAGTACAATGTCTACAGGCGTACCATCTTCCAGGAAGGGCATATCCTCAATACGTACAATTCTGGAAACAATTCCCTTATTACCGTGGCGCCCTGCCAGCTTATCTCCCACCTTCAACTTGCGCTTCTTAGCCATATAGACCTTTGCGAGTTTCAGAACTCCTGCCGGCAACTCATCTCCGATACTGATGTTGAATTTCTCCCGCTTGTACCGTCCAATTTCCTCATTCACTTTGATGTTGTAGTTGTGTAACAACTTAGCGACCAAGGTATTCTTATCTTCATCATCGGTCCAATTGCCGTAATCTACTACAGTGTAATCAATGTCCCGCAGAAGTGACTGGCCGAATTTCGTACCTTTTGCCACCAACGCTTCGCCATAGATACTTCTTACATTCTGAGCCTTCTTATCTTTTATGAGCATCAACAACTTGTCAATCAAAATTGTCTTTAATTGATTAAGTGCGATTTTATGCTGATCTTCCAGTTTAGACAAAAGGTCTTTTTCAGAAGCTTTCTGTGCCTTATCTTTTTTAGCTCTGGCGAACAACTGTTTGTTGATAACAATACCTTTCGTTGAAGGAGGTGCTTTTAGAGAAGCATCTTTAACATCCCCGGCCTTGTCACCAAAGATTGCCCGCAATAACTTTTCCTCGGGAGTAGGATCCGATTCACCTTTAGGGGTGATCTTACCAATAAGAATATCCCCTTCTTTTACCCAAGCTCCAATGCGAATAATGCCGTTTTCGTCGAGATCTTTAGTCGCTTCTTCACTCACATTCGGAATATCATTGGTCAACTCCTCTTCTCCGAGTTTGGTATCTCTAACGTCCAACTCAAAATGTTCGATGTGTAGGGAAGTAAAGATATCTTCCTGTACTACCCTTTCCGAAAGAACGATAGCATCCTCGAAATTATACCCTTTCCAGGGCATGAAAGCCACCTTCATGTTTTGACCCAGTGCAAGTTCTCCTTTCTCAGTAGCATAGCCGTCACACAGGATCATCCCTTTGTGTACACGGTCCCCCTTGCGGACAATAGGCTTCAGGTTAATGCAAGTACCCTGATTGGTCCGGCGGAATTTGATCAGTTCGTATTTCTTCTTATTATCTTCGAAGGAAACCAACTGTTCTTCCTCAGAACGGTCGTAGCGAATGACAATTTCATTAGCATCTACATATTCTACGACACCATCTCCTTCCGCGTTGATCAACATTCTGGAGTCCCGGGCAATTTTACCTTCGATCGCCGTTCCCACAATTGGAGACCTTGGCTTCAACAAAGGCACTGCCTGGCGCTGCATGTTTGATCCCATTAATGCCCGGTTGGCGTCATCGTTTTCCAGGAAAGGAATTAATGAAGCCGAAACACCGACAATTTGGTTGGGTGCAACGTCCATAAATTCTACCTCTTCAGGAGTTAGAATGGGGAAATCACCGTGTTCTCTACACTTAATTTTATCAGATTCAAATCTTCCCTTATCATCTATTGGAGCATTCGCCTGGGCAACTTTCTTATAATCCTCACCTTCGGCTGATAGATATTGGGCATCGTTATCATAATCGACCACTCCATCTATCACTCTGCGGTAAGGAGTTTCCAGGAAGCCCATTTTATTGATCTTAGCGTGTACGCACAAACTAGTGATCAATCCAATATTAGGTCCTTCAGGCGTTTCAATGGTACAAAGTCGACCGTAGTGTGAATAATGTACGTCCCGCACTTCAAAACCAGCTCTTTCTCTCGACAAACCGCCTGGCCCCAGTGCTGAGATACGGCGTTTATGCGTAATCTCCGAAAGTGGATTGGTTTGATCCAAGAACTGAGACAACTGACTGGTACCGAAAAACGAGTTAATTACGGAAGACAATGTCCTGGCATTGATCAGGTCTATTGGTGTGAATACCTCATTATCCCGAACATTCATCCTTTCGCGAATAGTACGGGCCATACGAGCCAAACCTACACCGAATTGAGCATAAAGTTGTTCACCCACCGTACGGATGCGCCGATTACTCAGGTGGTCAATATCATCTACTTCAGCTTTCTGATTAATTAATTTAACCAGATATTTAACAATGGCTATGATATCTTCTTTCGTTAAAACCAACAATTCGCGGTCGGTTTCCAGGTTCAACTTACGGTTAATTTTATACCTACCGACCTCACCAAGGTTGTAACGTTTGTCCGAAAAGAATAATTTATCAATGATACCACGGGCAGTTTCATCATCTGGGGGATCTGCCCCTCTCAATTGACGATAGATGTATTGTACCGCTTCCATTTCCGAACTGGAAGGGTCTTTTTGTAAGGTATTGTAAATTATTGAATAATCTTCTTCGACATCCTCTTTCTGTAGGATGATGGTCTCTGTTTCTGCCTCAAGAATCAACTGAATATTTTCTTCATCCAGCACCACATCGCGTTCCAGAATAATTTCGTTTCGCTCAATGGTTACTACCTCCCCTGTATCTTCGTCAACGAAATCTTCCGTCCAGCTTCTTAAAACACGAGCCGCCAGTTTTCTTCCGATAGCATTTGCCAGATCATCCTCCGTAGCGGGAATTTCATCCGCAAGATTAAAAATATTGAGTATCGCCTTATCCGTGTCAAAGCCAATAGCCCTTAAAAGAGTAGTTACCGGAAACTTCTTTTTACGGTCGATGTACGCATACATAACCGTATTAATATCAGTAGCGAATTCCATCCATGCTCCCTTGAAAGGGATAACCCTTGCGGAGTAGATCTTAGTGCCGTTAGGGTGAAAACTTTGGCCAAAGAAAACTCCTGGCGAGCGATGTAATTGGGAAACAATAACCCTTTCCGCTCCATTGATCACAAAAGTGCCCTTAGGAGTCATATAGGGAATATTGCCGAGGAATACGTCCTGTACAATAGTTTGAAAATCTACGTGTTCTTCGTCGTTACAAGATAAACGCAACTTGGCTTTGAGTGGTACACTGTAAGTGAGTCCACGTTGCATACATTCTTCAATGGTGTAACGAGGCGGGTCAATAAAATAATCCAGAAATTCTAATACAAAAATATTTCTGGCATCTGTAATTGGAAAATTTTCCTGAAAGACTTTGTAAAGCCCTTCATTGATACGATTCTCAGGTGTTGTCTCAAGTTGAAAAAATTCTTGAAATGATTTTAGCTGGATCTCCAAAAAGTCCGGATAGTTAGTAGCAAGCCTGATCTTACCAAAACTATGCCTTAACTCTTCAGCAGTTAACACATTACCCTTTGCTGTCATGCGCGAAATTTTAGTTTTAAACCAAAAGCTTTTCTTTTGGTGTATTTATGTATAGTTGTCGGAACGATTTCAATGTCATTAAGACGCCAATAGGCTTAGCAGGTTTTGTAACAAACCCACTAAGCCTGCTGAGCCAAAATACAAGTGCGATTTTGATCATCACTTGTGAAATACTAAAGTTACTTGAGTTCTACCTCTGCACCTAGACCTTCTAGTGCTTCTTTTAGTTTTTCTGCTTCTTCTTTAGGTATACCTTCTTTTATTGGTCGCGGTGCATTATCCACTATTTCCTTGGCATCTTTCAAGCCAACACCAAGTAAAGTTTTCACTTCTTTAACGACCTTCAATTTGGCAGCCCCTGCTGAATTTAGAATAACATCGAACTCAGTTTTTTCAGCTGCACCACCATCTCCGTCACCACCAGCACCTCCAGGACCCGCTGCAACTGCAACTGCTGCTGCCGCCGGTTCGATACCGTACTCGTCTTTCAGAATGGTAGCCAACTCGTTAACTTCTTTAACCGTTAAGTTTACCAACTGTTCTGCAAACTCCTTTAAATCCGCCATTGTAATAATTTTTTTTATACGATAAATATTTATCGTGCGTAAACTTGGAAGCCAAATTTTGTTTAATGCCCTTATCTAAACCACTTATATCCAATCCCTAACTAACCTTGGCATTTATAAATAATAATATTATTCCCCTGCCTCTCTTTCTTCTAACGCTTTGATCAACCCGGAAAGTGTCTGACCACCAGATTGTAATGCGGAGATAACATTTTTAGCAGGCGATTGTAATAGAGTAATCAATTCTCCTAGTAAATCTTCTTTAGATTTTAGTTTCGATAATGGTTCGATTTGATCATCACCAATATAAATATCTGAATCTATATAAGCTGCTTTTAAAACAGGCTTTTCATTAGATTCTCTAAATTCTTTGAGCACTTTTGCCGGCATATTTGCCGTTTCGGTAAAAAGAATTGCGGAAGGCCCTTTCAAAATATCGTAAAGTGGGCTGAATTTTTTTTCCTCCGGAGCAGCTTCAAGTGCTTTAATTGCCAAAGTGTTTTTTACAACTTTAACTTCAATATCTTTCTCGAAACACTTTCTTCTAAAATCATTGATCTGGCCAACGGTAAGTGTGGATGTATCCGTAACGTAGAAAAAAGATGTTTCGTTGAATTTTTCTTTCAAAGCTTCAATAACCGCCGCTTTCTCTGTTCTTGTCATTTTCTATCTGCTTTTGAATGATTAAGAAAGTGATTTAGTATCAATTTTAATGCCTGGACTCATGGTTGAAGCAACCGTAACGGACTTCATGTAAGCCCCTTTTGCGGAGGCGGGTTTCATCTTTACCAATGTAGTAATAAGTTCCATGGCATTATCGACCAGCTTATTCGGTTCGAAAGAAACACGACCGATTGAAGCATGAATTATTCCAAATTTATCTACTCTAAATGAAATTTTTCCTCCTTTTACATCCGCAACAGCAGCTCCAACATTAGGAGTTACCGTTCCTGTTTTTGGGTTAGGCATTAATCCCCTTGGGCCTAATATCCGACCTAACCGACCAACTTTTGCCATAACTTGAGGCATCGCGATAACAACGTCAACATCCGTCCAACCACCCTGAACTTTTGCGATCATATCATCCAATCCAACGTAATCAGCACCGGCAGCCTTTGCTTCTTCCTCTTTATCTGGGGTGCAAAACACCAGTACGGTTTTCGTTTTCCCGGTTCCGTGCGGTAAGCTTACTGTTCCTCTGATAGATTGATCCGCTTTCCGGGGGTCCACACTTAGCCTAATGTGCAAATCGACGGAAGCATCAAATTTAGCAGTATTGACTTCTTTTACCAAAGGCATGGCTTCAGATACGGGATAAAGTCTGTTTTTATCGACTTTTTCTTCAGCTGCTGCCCTTTTCTTTCCCAATTTTGCCATAAAAAATGTTTTGAGGTAATAACGTCCTTTCAATCTTTATTGAGCAGACTTCCTACTGGTTAGTAATAAATTAATTTTCACTCCAAGGTGGTGTACCTTCTACCGTCAAGCCCATGCTTCTTGCTGTTCCTGCAACCATTTTCATAGCTGATTCTACCGTAAAAGCATTTAAATCCGGCATTTTATTTTCAGCTATCGCTTTGACCTGATCCCAGGTCACTTTACCGACTTTGTTTCTATTAGACTCCGGCGAACCCTTCTTAATCTTGGCTGCTTCCATTAATTGAACTGCTGCCGGAGGAGTTTTAACAATAAACTCAAAAGATTTATCCTTGAAGACCGTGATGACTACAGGCAACAACTTTCCCTGCATGTCTTGCGTTTTCGCATTAAATCTTTTGCAAAACTCCATGATATTGAGTCCTTTTGCACCTAGTGCAGGACCGACGGGCGGAGCAGGGTTAGCTTGACCACCACGTACTTGCAATTTTACATAACCATCAATTTCCTTAGCCATGGTATAGTTGTTTTACAAAATAACGTTTGAACTAAACTATTCTTAGGGAAGCATTCTCATCATTTCAAGAAACTAAGAACAGAAGTAATATGGATTAATTATGTTTGTTTTTCTACTTGCATGAAATTAAGCTCCACCTCCGTACCTCTTCCAAATATTTTCACGATAACCTTTAACTTCTTTTTCTCTTCATTCACTTCCTGAATATCTCCTACAAATTCACTGAATGGACCATCTATAATTTTCACTGTTTCTCCCACCAGGAATGGCTCGATCAATGCTTCGCCGGCATCTTGAGATTCATCTACTTTTCCTAACATACGATTAGCTTCCGCTGCACGCATAGGTTCCGGTCTGTTTCCTCCTAAGAAATTAATCACATTCGGCATACCTGCAATGGTCTGTACCATTTCACCGGAAAATTTAGAAGGTAAAGCTTCAACAAGTATGTAGCCGGGTAATATATTTCTTTCTGATATTACTTTTTTACCATTTCTGATTTTATAGACTTTTTCTGTCGGCACCAAAATTTGTGTGACAACATCCGCCCAACCGGATCTCTGGACTTCTTGTTCGATCCGCTCTTTTATTTTTCTTTCTTTACCACTTATTACTCTTAAGGAGTACCACTTTTTTTCTTCAGACATCAGTCTATAATATAATTATCTAAGAAGGATAGATCAATTCAAGCGCATTTTTTGAAATTAGATCCATAACAAAGATTATCAAGGCTAAAAATATGGATGCAATTACTACAACAACTGAAGTGCTTTGCAGATTTGACCAGCTTGGCCAGGTTACTTTGTTGATAAGTTCATTGTAGCTTTCCTTGACGTAGAGGCTTATTCTTTCCATCGAATTGAATTATTCACTACCCAAAAATGAAATGCACGGGCAGCAGGAATCGAACCCGCAGCCTTCGGTTTTGGAGACCGACGCTCTACCAGTTGAGCTATGCCCGTGTATAAGATAAGTTAAGCACTTCTGAATTGAAGTGCTTAACTATTATGATCAAAGCACCGGAAAGAACAACAGTTTAACCTGCTGATATAGTTCCCCCTGGTCTTTGTTTTATTCAAGAATTTCAGTTACCTGACCGGCACCTACTGTACGTCCACCTTCGCGAATCGCAAATCGCAACCCTTTATCCATTGCAACAGGGTTAATAAGGCTTACTTCAAGTGAAACGTTATCACCAGGCATTACCATTTCTACACCGTCCGGTAAACTAACATCTCCTGTTACATCAGTTGTACGGAAATAAAACTGTGGACGGTAACCATTGAAGAATGGGGTATGACGACCTCCTTCTTCTTTACTCAATACGTATACCTCACACTTGAATTTCTTATGTGGCTTAACTGATCCGGGAGCACAGATTACCATACCACGCTTGATGTCTTCCTTGTTGATCCCACGAAGAAGAATACCGGCATTATCACCAGCCTCACCACGCTCTAGGATTTTGCGGAACATTTCAACTCCCGTAACGGTAGAAGTAAGAGGTTTTTCATCTTCCTTCATCATACCAACGATCTCAACAGAATCTCCAACGTTGATCACACCACTTTCAATACGGCCGGTAGCAACGGTTCCACGACCAGTAATCGAGAAAACGTCTTCAATTGGCATCAAGAACGGTTTGTCAACCAAACGTTCCGGCTCTGGAATTTCAGCATCAACGGCAGCCATTAATTCTTTGATCTTAGCCACAGCATCAGGGTCATCTTCAAGAGCCTTAAGCGCAGAGCCTTGAATGATAGCTGCATTATCGCCGTCAAATTCATAGGTATCCAATAATTCACGAACTTCCATTTCCACTAACTCCAGCATCTCTTCATCATCAACCAGATCTACTTTATTCATGAATACCACAATATTAGGTACACCTACCTGACGAGCTAAAAGAATGTGCTCACGTGTTTGCGGCATCGGACCATCTGTAGCAGCAACTACAAGAATAGCTCCGTCCATTTGGGCTGCCCCCGTAACCATATTCTTAACATAATCCGCGTGACCAGGGCAATCTACGTGCGCGTAGTGGCGATTCTCTGTTTCATATTCTACGTGAGCGGTATTAATGGTAATACCTCTTTCTTTCTCTTCCGGCGCTGCATCAATCGCATCATAATCCTGTTTCTCCGCAAAACCATCTTTAGAAAGTACGTAAGTAATCGCAGCTGTCAACGTAGTCTTACCGTGGTCTACGTGCCCGATTGTTCCAATGTTTAGGTGAGGTTTTGTCCTCTGGAAAGTATCCTTAGCCATCGGTGTTCGATTTTTTCAAAAAATTAACAATTCAGTTTAAATAAATAGAAGCATGGCCATTTACTAGCCATTGAGCCAATGAAGGGATTTGAACCCCCGACCCCTTCCTTACCATGGAAGTGCTCTA